>NZ_CVTV01000056.1:257734-302829 GCF_900004865.1 Pseudomonas sp. 37 R 15
TTTGGCTGGGCCGGCATTCCGGGCTCTTTTCCAAAAGTGACCCGCTGTAAAAGCGGAACCCATAGCAGCCGTTACCGCAGAAACGGATATGTACTCGTTCCAATCCAACATCCTGGTCGGCCCAGAGGCCGCCATCGGGAGCAAGCCCCCTCCCACACAAATCAACAGCGTATGCCAACATTGTGCACTTTGGGATTTTCATTCAAGGCATGCACTTTATTGGTGCGTCAGCCGAGCACCCGAATGGGCGCGCCGTTCGCCCAGGCTTGAATATCTTCGATCATCTGCTGGTAGAACTGCCGGTAGTTTCGCTCGCTGACGTAACCGACATGGGGCGTGGCCAGTACGTTGGGCAGAGAGCGGAAGGGATGCTCAAGGGGGAGTGGCTCCTGGCTATAGACGTCCAGCGCCGCGCCGGCCAGACGCCCGTTGCTCAGCGCATCCACCAGTGCCTGTTCATCCACAATCGATCCACGCGCCGTGTTCACCAGGTGCGCGCCGGGCTTCATCCAGCCCAGTGCCTGCGCGTCGACCAGCCCGCGGCTGCGTTCGCTGAGGACCAGGTGAATGGTGAGAATGTCAGCCTGCTCGAACAGCTCGCGCTTGCTGACCCAAGTCACCCCCGACTCGGCGGCGCGTTGCGGGGTGAGGTTTTCGCTCCAGGCAATCACGCGCATGCCGAATACCTGGGCGAATTGTGCGACTTTCTGCCCGATGCTGCCCAGCCCCAGGATGCCCAGCGTCTTGCCATGCAGGTCGCCGCCCAGGCCGACCTGCCACCCGCCGGCGCGCAGGGCGTTGGCTTCGGCCAGCAGGTTGCGCGTCGAGGCCATGATCAGGGCCCAGGTCAGCTCCGGCGCAGCCTGCTTATAGCTGTCGGTACCGCACACCTGGATCCCCAACGCCTGGGCGGCGGACAGGTCGATGGCGGCGTTGCGCATGCCACCGGTCACCAGCAACTTGAGCCTGGGCAGGCCTTGCAGCAGGGCCTGGTCGAAAGGCGAACGTTCGCGCATGACGCAAATCACGTCGAACCTCTGCAAGCGTTCGACCATCGTGACGGTGTCGGCGGGGTAGTCGTGGAGAAAGTGCAACTGGCCCAGGGGATCGAGTACCGACCAATCCACCACGCTACTGGCCACTTGCTGCCAATCATCAATCACGGCGATCTGTAGCGACATGCACGCGTCCCCAAAAGGTTAAAGGGCGTTCAAACCCTGCAACAGCGCGGTATGAAACTGCGCCGGTTCTTCCATCTGCGGCGCATGGCCCAGGCCGGGAAACTCTACCAGGGTGGCATGGGGAATCAGCTTGGCCACCTGCTTGCCCAACACTTGATAATTGCCGATCCGCGCCTTCACCACCGGCGGCGCCAGGTCCTTGCCGATGGCGGTGGTGTCGCTGGTGCCGATCAGCAGCAGGGTGGGCACTTGCACGTTCTTGAACTCGTAGTACACCGGCTGGGTGAAGATCATGTCGTAAATCAACGCCGAGTTCCAGGCCACTCGGGTATGCCCCGGGCCCTGGTTCAGGCCGGCGAGCATGTCCACCCAGCGCTCGTATTCGGGCTTCCAGCGCCCCCCGTAATACGTGTCGCGCTCGTATTTGCGTACGCCGTCGGCGCTCAGTTTCAGCTCGCGTTGATACCACTGGTCAACGCTCTGGTGGGGCACGCCCAGGGCCTTCCAGTCTTCCAGGCCGATGGGATTGACCAGGGCGAGTTGTTCGGTCTGTGCCGGGTACATCAAGGCATAGCGCGTGGCCAGCATGCCGCCGGTGGAGTGACCGAGCAGCGTGGCTTTTTGAATGCCGAGCTTTTCCAGCAACTGGTGGGTGTTGAGCGCCAGTTGCTGGAAGCTGTACTGGTAATGCTCGGGCTTGCTGGAGGTGCAAAAGCCGATCTGGTCCGGCGCGATCACGCGGTAACCGGCGTCGCTCAGGGCTTTGATCGATGCCTCCCAGGTGGCGCCGCAGAAGTTCTTGCCGTGCATCAGCACCACGCTGCGCCCGTTGGCTTTACCGTTGGCCGGGACATCCATATAGCCCATTTGCAGGCTTTCACCCTGGGACTCGAAGTTGAAGCGTTCAACCGGATAGGGGTACTGGAAACCCTGGAGTTCAGGGCCGTAGGTGGCGGCAAACGCCCGCGCGGCGCTGGCCGTGAGCAGGCCGGCGATGCACAGGTCACGGATGGAAGGCATGGTCATAAGCTCCGGGAAAGATGTTCCGGATGCTGTTTGGGGAAGATTAACGGGGGATTAACACCCAGTGCAGGGTGATTGCGGCAAGCACGCCGTAGCGCAGCGCCTTGGCCAGGGTGACCAGCAGCAGGAACCGCCAGAGCGGTTCGCGCATGACACCGGCCACCAGGGTCAGCGGATCGCCAATGATCGGCACCCAACTGAGCAGCAGCGTCCAATGCCCCCAGCGCGCGTAGTGGCTGCGCGCCTTGTCCAGTTGCCGTGCGCTGACCGGAAACCAGCGCCGCGCCTTGAAGCGCTCCACCGAACGCCCCAGCAGCCAGTTGACCAGCGAACCCAGCACATTGCCCAGCGTGGCGATGCCCAACAGCAGCCAGAGGTTGTAATGCCCACTGAGCAGCAGCCCGACGAGCACGGCCTCCGACTGCAGGGGCAGCAACGTCGCCGCGCCAAAGGCGGCGACGAACAGCCCAAGGTACGCCATCAACATCGGGCTGGGGCTCGTTGCAAAGAGAATTTCATGGGGGTCTCAGTGAAGGCGCGACAAGGGGCCCGGCATTTTCCCTGAATCGGGTCAGTTAAGCGATAGAGCGGTCTATGGCTGAATTTTCCAGGCGATGCTTGAGGCGGTCCAGCGCAACGCCCGAGAGTGCGATCATGCGTTCAGGCAAGGTCGCCAGTTGCAGCTCGGTCTCATAGGTCAATACGCGCTTGAACAGCGTGCCGCCCTGATGCGCGTGCAGCACATACTCAATGCAGCCATCGACCGCCAGCGAGGTGAACACGGTCTTGAACTCGTTGGGGCACCGGGCGACTTGCACGCGGTAGCTCAGCGCAAGGCGGATGCCCAGCAGGTCGATGATTTCGGTAAAACGCGCGCCGGCCGGCAGCGAACCGCAGGTGCCGGTGTCGGCGCTGAGGGAGGAGGGGTGCCATTCGTGCCAGCGGTCGGGCTGGGTCACGTAGTCATAGACGGTCTCGACTGCCGCCAGGATGAAGCGTTCCTGACTGATCCGCTTCAGGCGCACTGGCTGCTCGGTCGCATGCATGACACACCTTCCTGTGTGGGGAGTCTCAAACCAGGAGTTGTCAGGATAGTTCGACTCCCGTGCTGTGCACGGGAGTATTCCGGCCTGGATCAACGCACTTTGAAGCGTCCCATCAAGGCAATCACCCGGCCATTGGCTTCCAACAGGCTTTGGGTATTGGTTTCGGTGGCATGACCGCTTTCTACCAACTCTTCAACCATTTGTCGGATCTGCACCATGCTGCGGTTGATCTCTTCGGTCACTGCGCTCTGTTGCTCGGCGGCCGTTGCGATCTGGGTGCTGAGGTTGTTGATGTGGCTGACTGAGCCGGCCATCTCGTCGAGCCCGGTGTTCACCCGCGCCGTGGCATCCGCCGCCGACTGGCAACTGGCCTGGGTGTTTTCCATGGCCGCTACCGACGAGCTGACGCCGGTGGTCAAGCGCGCCAGCATCTCGTTGATCTGCGAGGTGCTGGACTGGGTGCGTGCGGCCAGTGCGCGTACCTCGTCGGCCACTACGGCAAACCCGCGGCCTTGCTCGCCGGCCCGCGCCGCTTCGATCGCGGCGTTGAGCGCCAGCAGGTTGGTCTGGCCGGCGATGGCACCGATCACGCCGAGGGTTTCGGTGATGCGCGCGGCATCCTGGCGCATGTTTTCGACGGTGTGGGTCGCGCTGGCCACTTCACCGATCAGGGCACTGACGCTGGTGGACGCTTCGCCTACCACCACCCGTGAACGGTCGGCATGCTCGTTGGCACGCTGAGTGAAAGCCGCCGTTTCTGCGGCATTTTGCGCGACGGTGTCGGCGGTGGAGCTCATTTCGGTGATGGCGGTCACCGTCTGATCCGTCTCCGACGCGTGGCGCAACAGGATCTGGTTGGTGTGCGCCGAAGTGTGCTGCAACTGCTCAAGGCCCGAGGCCATGGCGCCGGTGGCCTGGGTCACTTCGCCGATCATGTTTTGCAGATAAACGATAAAGCGGTTCACCGAGTGGCCGATGGCGCCGAGTTCGTCTTCGGCCCGGATGGTGATGCGCCGCGTGAGGTCGGCGTCGCCGGCGGACAGTGCGTCGATATTGCCCTTGAGCGCTTTCATGCGCTGTACCAGTTGGCGAATGGCGTACGCCGCCAGCAGCACCAGCAGGATCACCATCGGGATTTGCAGCAGTGCCAGAGTGCCGAGCACATCATTGCGCTGGGCGGTGATCAACGAGGTGGGCAGGGCGGTCGCCAGGAACCACGGTGTGCCCTCGATCGGGCGCATATAAAAGGTGCTGGCCACGCCCTGGTTGTCGAACTCGGCGCGTTGCAGGGCCTGGTCGCGATGGGCGAGGGCTTTGCTGACCTGGGCGGCGAACGCCGACGTGCCGGTCAGCTCACTGATATTCTTCAGTACGACCGGGCTGCTGATGCGCGAGCTGTTGCTGATGATCTTGCCGTCGCCTTCGACGATCAGCATTTGCCCGTCAATGTCTTTTTCCTTGCTGGCCACCAGGTCGTTGAAGAAGCCCAGGGTTACGTCGATGGTCGCCACGCCATAGGCGGCGCCGTCACGCTGGATCGCCATGGCGCAGTTGGTGCGCGGCTCCTGGCTGGCATCGTCCTTGTAGGCCGCGGCCCAGGCGCATTGGCCACGGGGTGAGGCGAGGCCGCCCTTGTACCAGCTCTGGTCATAATAGTTGGGCGCGGCGTCGCTGTTCCAGAAGGTGTTGACCGCCAGCTTGCCCGAGGCATCACGGTGCCAGAACGTGCTGTGCTTGTTACGCCCGGGCGTGCGCTGGTTGGGCAGCGGCCAGATACCGCCGCCGAACACTTTCAGCTCGCCGTACTGGTCAACAAGGCCGGGCAGGACCTTGTCGATGGCGTCGCTGTCGAGCAAAGGAATCGTTTGGGTGATGGTGCGTTGCTGGGCCTGAACCTTGTTCAGTTCGCCCTGGATCTGTTCGGCCACCTCGGCGATGCGGTTGAGTACCACCTGTTCTTCGGTGTATTGCAGCTTGGGCGCGACCAACTGGCCGATACCCACGACGGTCAACACCAATAACACCAGGACGAACAGCACCAGGAACAGGGTATAGCGGGCTTGGATGGAGCGCAGTGGGGGCATGGGGTCGTCCTTACGAAGCGTTATTGTCGACGCGGCTTTATTAGAGCTTCGTAGGGCTATCGGCCTGGATCGGGGGAGCTTTAGGTGCGCGGGTGCAAGAAAGTGCAGGCGCCGTCGGACGGCGCCGCAAGGTCAGATTTCCAGCATTGCCATCACCTCCTCGGGGTAGCGCAAGCCGGCCGTTGCATCAGCCGTAAAGATCGCCGCCAGCGCCGCCAGTTCGGTCGCGGTCAGGCTGATCGACACGGCAGCCACATTCTCTTCCAGGTATTTACGTTGCTTGGTGCCGGGTATCGGCACGATGTAGTCGCCTTGGGCCAATACCCAGGCCAGCGCCAGTTGGCCCGCCGTCACGCCTTTATCCGCCGCCAGCGCTTGCACCTGCGTGACCAGTTGCAGGTTCTTCGCGAAATTCTCGCCCTGGAAACGCGGGTTGAAGCGGCGGTAGTCCTCGGCGCCGAAATCCTCCGGGCGCTTCAATGCACCGGTCAGAAAACCCCGGCCCAGCGGACTGTAAGGCACGAATGCGACGCCCAGGCGCTGGCAGGCGGCGAGGCAGCCGTTGTCTTCCTGATCGCGACTCCACAGCGAGTATTCACTTTGCAGGGCACTGATGGGATGGACCTTATGCGCCCGTTCCAGTGTGGCGGCGCACGCTTCGCTCAGGCCCAGGTAACGCACCTTGCCCTGTTGCACCAGCTCGGCCATGGCGCCGACGGTTTCTTCGATGGCCACCTCGGGATCGATGCGGTGCTGGTAATACAGGTCCAGGGTGTCAATGCCCAGGCGTTGCAGCGTGCCGTCGATGGACGCGCGCACGTAGTCGGGGCGCCCGTTCACGCCACGCAGCGCCGGGTTCGCCGGGTCGCGCAGGATGCCGAACTTGCTGGCCAGGAACACCTGATCGCGCTTGCCGGCGATAGCCTTGCCGATCAGCTGTTCATTGGTGTGGGGGCCGTACATGTCGGCGGTATCGAGGAAGTTGACGCCCAACTCCAGCGCGCGGTGCAGGGTGGCGATCGCCTCCGAGGTATCGGTGCCCGGTGCGTAGAAATCGCTCATGCCCATGCAGCCGAGGCCGATGGCGGAGACGTGGGGGCCGTTGGTGCCGAGTTGACGAGTGCGCATGGTTTAAGCTCCTGTGGGTGAAGATACCCATTGTCACGCTCGACAAAACCTGGATAAACCGGCTAAAAGCACTATCACTGTTTGGAAAATCTAAACAATCGCCAGGAACTCATCGTGGACCGTTTCAATGCCATGCGCGTATTCACCCGGATTGTGGAGTTGGGCGGTTTCGCCAGGGCGGCGGACAGCCTGCAACTGCCGCGCGCCTCGGTGACGATCCTGATCAAGCAACTGGAGGCGCACCTTGGCGTGCAACTGCTGCAACGCACCACGCGCCAGGTCAGCCCGACCCTGGACGGCGCGGCGTACTACCAGCGGTGCGTGCAGTTGCTGGCTGACCTTGAGGAAACCGAGGCGGTGTTTTCCTCCCGCCGACAGAACCCGCGAGGCACGCTGAGCATTGATATGCCGTCGGGCATTGGCCGTCTGATCGTGATTCCAGCGTTGCCGACCTTCACCGCGCTCTATCCGCAGATCGAGCTGGATATCGGGCTCAATGATCGTCCGGTGGATTTGATTCGCGAAGGGGTCGATTGCGTGCTGCGCGGTGGCCTGGCGCTGGACGAATCGCTGGTGGCGCGTCCGCTGGCGATGATGGACCAACTGACGCTGGCCAGTCCCGCGTATCTGCAACGCATGGGCGTGCCCGCCAGCCTGGACGAGTTGGCGAAGCACCAGATGATCGAATATGTCTCCAGCGCCAGTGGCAAGCGCTTTGGCCTGGAATTCCAGCTCGGCGCCGAACTGCGCACGATCAACCTGGCGAAGGTGGTTGCGGTAAACAGTTCCGATGGCTATTTCGCCGCCTGTGAAGCGGGCTACGGGCTGATCCAGGCGCCGCATTATCATGCGATGAAGCAACTGGCCGAGGGCACGCTGGTGGAGGTGTTGCCGCAGGTGGCGGTGCCGACAATGGCATTGACGGCGCTGTACCCGCCGCACCGACAGCTGTCTCGACGGGTGAGGGTGTTTGTCGACTGGCTGGTGCAACTGTGCGCCGAGCCGGACAACGGTTTGCAACGGGCTCAAATCAAGTAAGGTAGCTTGTACGTTCGGGTAGGCCCAGTTCGCGTCTCATACCGTTCTCCGTGAAATGCTCAGGGTTGACGTTGGTTGCTGGATTAGACGGGCCGTTGAAATGAAAAGGCGGTGCGCTGCTGGGCAACCCAACGACTTGAAATTCAGTGTTGTTAATCGCGCTTGAATAGTTGGGGTCGGACGGCGATTGTTCTCGAGTAGTGCCCGGTAGGTTGGTGCCTGTTGCACCGTTATAAGCATGCCCGGTTTCGTGGGTCAACCCAACGATCGGGGGGTCGAATGTGCGTCCACTGGGGTCTTCAATATCCGTCCGATTATAAGCAACTACGCCCTTGTCGGCGAGTGAGCCTGGCTTGTTGTCGGTGATTCTGCCTCTTCGTGGATCGTCCCTTTCGATGTTACGTATGCCGTCCTGCCGAGCTTTATCCAGCTCTGTGCTTCCGAACAGGTAGCTGCTCCCTTTTTGGGTCTCCTCTCTGATAGCGATTTTGCCTCCTGCCAGCGAGGCTTGTTTATCCATGTCCGCCAGAATTTTCCGCCCATTTGGCGAACTACGTAGAAACTCAAAGTCATCCTCCACGCGTTGCTTGAATTCGGGCGAACTCAACGTGCTGACCTTGAAGCCGGCATCACCGTCCTCGGTGGGCTCTACTCGCCTGAATACCGAGTTTTGAGAGCGGTCGTAGGTATCGTTGTCCTTGGCGTAAATCAGGTCGCCACGCTGGTTATTGCTGATTTGGTCTTGACCTCTGCCGCTGTAAAAGGTGGTTCGGTCGTGGCCCACCAGGTGGTCATCGCCTTTGCCACCATGCAGGATAGTGTGACCATTGCCCGCGTGCAGCAGGTCGCTTCCGCTACCGCCGTCCAAGTAGCTTTGCTTGCCGGCGGGACCTGCAGCGGCGTAGAGGCGATCGTTACCGTTGTTCCCGTACATGACCGCATTGCCCGTGCCGCCCATGATGGTATCGTCGCCGTCATTGCCTTCGGCGTAGCCGGAATTCGAACCCAAGGTAAGCGTATCGTTGCCCGCTCCGCCCAGGAGCCTGGTTCGGCCGCTACCCGCTCGAAGCGTGTCGTTGCCTTCTCCGCCTTCGATGGTGACTTTGTTATTTACATCTGGACTGATCCGTACGTCATCGTTCCCACCCTGGGTCTTTATATGCAAATCCACGGGACGTTCATATTTATCACGCGCTTCAAACGAGTGGGACCTGCCATTGATCTGCAGGATCAATCGCTCGTCAGCTGATTTGCTCACATGAACAGTATCGGCAGCATTTCCGGTTTGTACCAACAAACTGACCCTTTTGAGATAAGGCGGCTCCTCGTAAACGTCCCATGTGGCCTGTCGGTTTATGGTGGTGTAACCGTCGCGGTAGAGGGGCTCACTCTTGGTTCGAATACCGTTCTCGCCTGGGCTGTATAAACTTGGCGCATCGTAGATAGAACCGTTGGTGCGCGTAGCTGCTGTATGCGCCGGCAAGCCTGGGCTATTGCTTGCGCCGTGCGTAGGCGCGGAGGTCAGGTTGATCATTGATCATATTCCATTGACTGATGGGAGGCCGATGGATATGTGTCGCTTTATGAAAAGTCGGTTCCGTCTTGCAGCAACTGATGTCGATTAAAACCGCGCGTAGGCGGATTAATACCGCACCTTGCTTTTACGATAGGCCCCCGGTTGCTGACCGGTGACTTTATGAAACGCCCGGGTAAACGCCGCCACCGACTGATAACCCACCGCCAGCGATACCTGCGCCACGGTCTGGTCCGTCTTGAACAACTGGCACGCGTGGCGCATGCGCATCATCAACAGCACCTGGCCCGGTGACTGTCCGCACAGCTCATGGAAGCGTTTGAAAAACGCCGAGCGTGACAGTCCGGTGCAGGCGGCCATGCTTTGCAGTGTCCAGTTCTCTGCCGGGCGTGCGATCAGTTGTTCCAACAAATCGGCGAATGCCGGTTGCCGAGCGAGTGCCGCCAGGCCGCCCAATTCAGTGTTATCGAGCACCTGTTGACGCAGCACATACAGAAACAGCAGATGGCACAGGCGTTCGAGCAAGGCCTGGGAGGGCGCCGGCAGGCGTTCGCATTCCTGCAGGATCAGTGCGAACAGGTTGCGCGCGGCGGTCAACGACGGGTCGCCGGCGCGCAGGATGATCCAGGCGGGCAGGCTGTCGACGATCATCGCCGAGAGCCCGGATTGAAAGTGAAAGAAGCCGCAGACCAGACCCACCCCATCGGTGGCACGGCTGTCCAGGGGCAGCATCGGCCGGCGCGGGCATTCTTGCGCGCCGGCTGCGCTGTCGGCGCCGGACAGCCGGTATTCGAGGTCACGCAGCAGGAACACGGCATCGCCATTGTTCAGGTATTCAGTCGGCTGGCCGTCGATATGCAGCCAGCATTCGCCTTGCACAATCAGATGAAAACTCGCCCGGGCCAGGCCATGGGTGCTCGCGTGCCAGTCGCCGCAATAGCGACCGACATGAAACAGGCTGGTGTTGAGTTCGAGGCTGTCTAATAACCAATCGACAAGTGCACTGGACGAATTCATCTAACGAAAAGACTCTGGAGCAAGTAATCGCTACTTTAGCCTATTGAGGGGTTTTTTTATAACCAACAGACTGGAGTCCTTCACCCATCAGGAGACGACTCCATGTCCCGTGTACCACTGCTTACCCCTGAAACCGCACCGGAGGCCGCCAAGCCCTTCCTGGAGAATGCGCTGAAAGGCTCGGGGTTTATTCCTAACCTGCTCGCCGTATTGGCCAATGCGCCGGCGGCACTGGAAACCTACGTTACCGTGTCCGCTCTGAACGCCCAGTCAGCCCTGAGCCTGGCGGAGCGTGAAGTGGTGCAATTGATCGCTGCAACCAGCCACGGTTGCGATTTTTGCGTTGCCGGGCACACCGCAGTGGCGCGTAACAAAGCCAAGTTGCCCGAGCAAGTGATCGAGGCGCTGCGCCAGCGCGGTGAACTGCCCGATGCCCGCTATGAGACACTTGCTGCGTTCACCCGTGAAGTGATTGCCACCCGTGGCGATGTCAGCGATGCCGGCTATGCCGCGTTCCGCGCCACCGGCTACACCGACGGGCAGGCGCTGGAAGTGATCCTGGGGGTCAGCCTGGCGACGCTGTGCAATTTCGCCAACGTGTTCGCGCGTACGCCGTTGAACCCGGAGCTGGCGCAATACCGTTGGGAAAAACCGGCCAGCTGAATCGGCGCTGATCCACCTGTTGTCATCAAGGAGAAACACCCATGCTTGACCCGATCTTGAGCCGTTGGCTCGATGTTCAAGCGCAGGCCCTGGACGTGGGCAGTTGCGATCCACAGGAAGTGCTGCCGCGGCTGGCAGAGGCCAATGTGTTGCGAGTCGGCGTGCCTAAAGCCCTCGGTGGCCTGGGCGGCGACGTGGCGGGGGCGGTGGAGGCCATCGCCAATATTGCCAGTCATTCCCTGGCGGCAGCGTTCGTCTGCTGGGGCCAGCGCTCCTTTATCGAATACCTGCTGCAAAGCCCCAATGCACGGCTGCGCGAGCAACTGCTGCCGGACTTGATCAGCGGCAAGCTGGCCGGTGCCACGGGGCTTTCGAATGCGATGAAGTTTCTGTCCGGCATCGAGACGCTGCAGATCAGCGCCGAGCCCAACGACCACGGCTGGACCCTCAACGGACGCCTGCATTGGGTGACCAACCTGCGCAGGAACGGCTTTGTCGCCGCCGCAGCCATCGAACACGCCGGTGGCGGCGCGCCGTTTATCCTGGCGATCCCGGATTCAGTGGCCGGCTTGCAGCGCTCCCGCGACCTGGAATTGCTCGGGTTACAGTCGAGCAATACCGCTGCCCTCGGCCTGGAAGGCGTGGAGCTGAGCCGCGACTGGCTGCTGCACGAGGACGCGCGTCAGTTCCTGCCCGCCGTGCGCCCGGCGTTCCTGGGCTTGCAATGCGGCCTGTCGATCGGGTTGGCGCGGCGTTCCCTGGCGGAGGTGGCCCATCACTTGGGCGCTTCGCGCACCGTGTTACGTGAAGAGCTCGAAGCGCTGCGGGTGACCCTCGATCACCTGGTCACTGAACTCAAGAACGGCCTGTTGGCCGGGCGCTTCGCCGCCGAACCGGTGCCGTTGTTCAAGCTGCGCATTGCCCTGGCGGAAACTGCCGCCGGCGCTGTGCAGCTGGAGCTGCAGGCCAGCGGCGGCAAGGCCTACCTCACCGCCCATGGCAGTGGCTTTGCCCGGCGCTGGCGCGAATCGGCGTTTGTGCCGATCGTCACGCCCAGCCTGGTGCAGCTGCGCACCGAACTGCAACGCCAGGCCAATCCATGAGCCCGGCGGTAATGACGGCCCGGGGTGTGTGCCTGGGGTATGCCAGTGGCCCGGTGTTGCAGGGCTTCGACCTGCAGTTGCAGCCCGGCGAAGTGGTGTCGATCCTCGGTCCCAGCGGCGTGGGCAAGTCCAGCCTGTTACGGGTGCTGGCCGGTTTACAGGCGCCCCGGGGCGGCAGCGTGCACGTGCTGGGTGAGCCGTTGAACGGCCCGCATCCACGGGTGGCGGTGGCGTTTCAGGACCCCAGCCTGCTGCCCTGGCTGAACCTGGAAAAGAACGTCGCCTTCGGCCTGGATTTCGCCCGCCAACCGCATTTGAGCAGCGAAGAACGCCGCCGGCGTGTCGACCACGCGATTGCCGCGGTCGGCCTGGAACACGCCCGTCACCAGTTCCCCGCGCAGTTGTCCGGCGGCATGGCCCAGCGCACTGCATTGGCCCGCTGCCTGGCACGCCAGCCACAGGTGCTGCTGCTGGACGAGCCCTTCGGCGCCCTGGATGAAGTGACCCGTGCGGACATGCAGCACCTGTTGCTCAAGGTCAATCGCGAACAGGGCTCGGCGGCGGTGCTGATCACCCACGACATCGATGAGGCGTTGCTGTTGTCCGACCGTATCCTGCTGCTGGGTAACCGCCCGGCACGCACGCTGGGCGAATGGCGAATCGATCTGCCGCAACCGCGTGAGGAGCAGGTCGAAGCCATCGGCGCGCTGCGCATCGACATTCTTAAAACCCTGCGGCAGGCGAGCCGCCCTCAACCCAACCCCCTTGAACTGCTGGAGCCTAGCCATGTGTCTGGATGACCTGACCCACTCGCGCCGTGATTTTCTCAAACTGTCTGCGGTGCTCAGCGCCGCCGGCGCCTTGCCGTTGCTGAGCAGCCTGCAGGCGCGCGCCGCCAGTGAGCCCGACGCGCCGGTACGCATCGGCTACCTGCCGATCACCGACGCCACGCCGCTGTTGGTCGCGCACAATAACGGGCTGTTCGAAGCCGAGGGTATCAAGGCCGAACGTCCGGTGTTGCTGCGCAGTTGGGCCCAGGTGATCGAAGCGTTTATCTCGGGCCAGGTCAATGTGATTCACCTGTTGTCGCCCATGACCGTATGGGCGCGCTATGGCAGCAAGGTGCCGGCCAAGGTGGTGGCGTGGAACCACGTGGGCGGTTCGGGCCTGACCGTGGCGCCGGGCATCACCGACGTGAAGCAACTGGGCGGCAAGTCGGTGGCGATTCCGTTCTGGTATTCGATTCATAACGTGGTGGTGCAGCAGTTGTTCCGCGACAACGGGCTGACCCCGGTATCTCGTGCGGCGGGCGGTGCGATTGCCGCCAATGAAGTCAACCTGATCGTGCTGCCGCCTTCGGACATGCCGCCGGCGTTGGCCAGCAAGCGCATCGACGGTTATATCGTCGCCGAGCCGTTCAACGCACTGGCGGAGAACCTCAAGGTCGGCCGGGTGCAGCGTTTCACCGGCGATGTATGGCGCAACCATGCGTGCTGCGTGGTGTTCATGCACGAGCATGACCTGACCCAGCGCCCGGCGTGGTCGCAGAAAGTGGTGAACGCCATCGTCAAGGCCCAGGTCTGGACCCGCGACCATCGCGAAGAAGCGGTGAAGCTGTTGTCCAAGGACGGCCCGAACCGCTACACGCCGCATGCCGAACCGGTGTTGAGCAAGGTGTTGGCGCCTGA
The DNA here is from genome assembly GCF_900004865.1 of Pseudomonas sp. 37 R 15. Lineage (NCBI taxonomy): Bacteria > Pseudomonadati > Pseudomonadota > Gammaproteobacteria > Pseudomonadales > Pseudomonadaceae > Pseudomonas > Pseudomonas sp. 37 R 15. The sequence continues at coordinate 271,240 of NZ_CVTV01000056.1, forward strand.
CGCCGCCGATCGCGCCGGGTACCTGGCCGACGGCGCGATCCGCCACGCCAGCTGGGACGAGCACCGCATCGACTTCCAGCCTTACCCATTCCCCAGCTACACCGAGGAATTGGTACGCCGTTTGAAAGACACCTTGATCGAAGGCGACAAAAAATTCCTCGCTGAGCTGGACCCGGCCTTCGTCGCCAGGGACCTGGTCGATGACCGTTTCGTGCGCAACGCCATCGAGGCGGTCGGCGGCATGAAGACCTTCGGCTTGCCCGATGGTTATGAGCGCAACGAGGAGATTGGCGTTTGAACAGCGGCAAAACCGTAGCGTGGCCGGGCTGGTTGCTCGGGTTGGGCGGCTTGGCAGGGTTATTGGTGCTCTGGTGGCTGGGCGTCAAGGTATTGGGCGATGCGGATGGATTGTCTTCGCGTTTTTCCCTGACGGCCACGTTCAGCAGCCTGTGGGAACTGTTGGGGCGCAGCGAGCTGTACCTGCATATTGCGGTGAGTCTCAAGCGTATTTTTATCGGGTTGTTTTTGGCCTTGCTGGTGGGGGTGCCGCTGGGGCTGCTGGTCGGCAGCTCGCGCAACCTGGAGGCTGCGACCACCCCGGCCTTCCAGTTTTTGCGCATGATCTCGCCGCTGTCCTGGATGCCCATCGTAGTGATGCTGATGGGGGTAGGCGACCAGCCGATTTACTTCCTGCTGGCGTTCGCCGCGGTGTGGCCGATCATGCTCAATACGGCTGCCGGCGTGCGTCATCTCGACCCGCGTTGGCTGCAGTTGAGCAAGAGCCTGAGCGCCACGCGTTGGGAGACGTTGCGGCGGGTGATCATTCCTGGGGTGGTGGGGCATGTGTTGACGGGTGTGCGCCTGGCCATCGGTATTCTGTGGATTGTGCTGGTGCCGTGCGAAATGCTTGGGGTCAGTGCGGGGCTGGGGTATTACATCCTCGATACGCGTGACCGGCTGGCGTATTCGGAATTGATGGCGATGGTGTTGCTGATCGGGCTGCTGGGGTTCGCGCTGGATGCATTGGCGCGGTGGTTGCACCAGCGCTGGGTGCATGCTGACTGATGGTTCGAGCCGCTGCCTGCGTGCTGTGCAAGCAGCGGCTCGACGGGTTGCCTGGTCACTCGGCCGTGAAAATCTGCAGGTCTCCCGTGATGTCGTCATGGGTTTTGAGCTCACCATTCGGCCCCGGTCGCAGGTCTGTGGATTTCGTGCCGTAGCCTACCCTGATGCCGGCTCTCTCATAGATACCAATGCCAACGCCGCCGGTCGCTTCGGCCAGGCCACGTACACCCTGGGTAGTGTTGATGTGCTGACGACCCACCAGGGCAACCACCTTGCCCTTACGCTTATGGCTCAGCAGCTCACGGGCGGCGTAGTAGTTCATTTCCTTGAGCCGTCGTATATTCCGGTCGGCCCGGCTCAGGCCGGTATGGGCACTGCGCTGATGTCGATGGCGGGTCAGATAGAAGTGATCGAGAGGCACCACTTCAATGCCGTTGGCCTTGAATGTGTCGATCAGTGTCTGCAAATTGAAATCGGGATCGTAGGGCCGATGATTGGGGCCTGTGGTGGCCATCCCATCGTTCTTGAGCCGCTTTTCTTTGTCATAGACCATACCTTCCACCCCGAACACCTTGACGTTTTTACGCTTGAACACGGGGATCAGGTCGGTGAGGACACGAAATGAAGCCAGGCTAAGGTGATTCTCGCCGAAGGCCACGATATCCGCACTGTCCAGGGTCTTTTCAACCAGGTTGGCGATTGGTTCATAGGGTTTCATTTCGGGAAGTGCAGGGCGCGGTAGTTCAGGCGCCGCCAGGCTTCTGTTCATCTCCAGTTCGAAGCGATCCTTTGTAGCTTGCCTGCGGCTCGGCGTGAAATGGGCTTCGATGGGCGCGCCTTGGATGTACTCGACATACGGTATGTCCAGCGGCGGCAGATGATCGGTCTTGGGCACAATGTGTTCCGCCAAGTCAGGCACTCGGTGTGCTGCAAGCGAAGACGGGTCAGGCCTCCTGTAGGGATGACCCCGTTCTGCTTTGTGCGCGTTGAGACGCGTCCTCGAGGCGTTGAGATCGGGTGACGGCGGCATCAGCGTATGGGCCGGATTGAACGCCACCAAGGGCGAACCGTAGGGGCGTTGGGTGCTCGCGTCAAATGCGTACCACTGGCCGTCGTGCTTCATCGCATTGACGTTCACGGCACGGTTATCCACGTTCAACCTGCCCGTCGCGGCTGCGTCAAAGCGTTTGCTGGCGGTTTTGAGTTCGTCGAGCGCCACCGTACCCTTGAGACTGCGCAGCCCGCTGTTCACCGCGCCAGCGGCCTCGAAGGCAACTTTACCTGCTCCGATTATTATCTCGTCCGCGCCATTGAACGGGTTGAACTCCTTGGCCATGGGCACAACCATGATTTTCGTGACCTTGAACGCCTTGTTCGCAACCGATGCCGTCGTCCTCAGCACTTTCGCCGCTTTGGCGGCGGCCCCTGCCCCGGCAGTGACGAAGCCAAAGGCATCAAAGGCAAGGTCGTTGATGGCGTCGCTGTATTCGCCCTTATTGAAGTTCACAATGGCCGAACGCAGGGGAATCAGATCGAGAAACCCGTCACGCAAGGTGGCCAACCATTCGTTGGCTTGCTCCGAGGGCGTGACGCCTGCAGCGGCTTTACGGATGGATGGGTTGTCCAGGTCCAGTGCCTTGACGATCGAGTCGGCGAGTTCGTGGGTACGGGGATTGATGAACATGTACGGTGCCGAATTTGTGCCGGACCGCTCGCTATCGAGGGGGTCGCGCTTGGCGCTGTCTATGTCCAATCCCTTCAGCAGTGAGCCTCCGCCCAGGTATTGGACGAACGTTTTCATGCCTTCAACGGTTTTTTCTCGGCTGACATCAGGAAAAAACTCTTCCTCTTTGGTTATTTCGTTCGAGAAGTACTCTGGCGCGCGGGGTATTTCCCTGTCGCCAAGGTTACGGATAACGCCTTTTTGCGTATCGAACGCATAGTTGGAAGTCTTTCCGTTGTTTTCTGCGGTGACCAGTATCCGGGGGCTGGTGTGGAACAGTTTCGGCCCCACGAAGGGCACTGTGCTGGTCTTGTAACTTTTCTCCAGGTAATAGGTAATTTTTCCGAAGCTGAGATTCTTCTTGTCTTCAGGTGGCAGATTATTGAGGGCGTTGATCACGCTCAGGTGTTTGACTTTTTTGAACTTGGCGATCGCTTCGGAAAACGCCGTGTCGAAGGCAGTTTTAATATTGAATTGTGGTCGCTGGGTGAAGGCGACGAAGGTAGCCAGGCCGACGCCGTGGGTGCCTTTTGCGATATTCCAGCGATCATCCATGACGATCTGCTCCATTACGATGTCGCGCATGGAGTAAGGTTTGCCTGGCTTTCGGGGTAAGGTGTCGGAGAGTCTTGAAAATATTTTCTTATCGAAGTCAACGTCCACTCCGAACTCGGCGATGAGCAGATCCGCTGCCATTGCAGCACGATCCGGCATGACCGTGTCCATTAGAGCACTGCCTTCCTTGAGTTTTTCCCGCTGGTTGCTGAAGGCTGCCTGCACCCGATCAAGGTCTTCCTGGCTGTACAGCGCATCGCTCTTTGCTGCAAGAATATTGTTGCTGACGCCCCAGTCCACCAACGCCGCTGTTTGTGCCCAAGCCGGGGCGGGCGGCAGTGCGCAGGCCTTGACCATCACCTCGGCGAACGTCATGTTGGCCGCGGTACATCCAATGGCGGCAACTGCCAGGCAAAGGTCCCGCCAGGCTTGAGTGCCCTGGCGCACATTATCGGGGATATCCCTGACCAGATATTGCGGGGCGGTGCGCATCAATAGCAGATGGGCGGCTGCCGTTGCCAGCGCGGGTGATGCCCGTCCCTCGTCAATCAAATGCTGACGCAGGCCTTTGGTGACTGTCGAGAGAGGTTGCCCCCAATGGCTTTCTTTGGCCAGGTCGAACCCGGCTACCCGGTTGCGGTGGGGCGACGTAATGGATTGCGGATCCAGCGTCAGCTGCAGCGCAGCCAATGTGTAGTCATTGATGCTGGAGTCGGTAGAGATGCCGTTCAGTTTGGTCTGCATGGCCAGGCCCAGCGCCTGGCCTGCAGTGGAACTGACGAGGCTTTCCAGCGTCTTGACTGGATCCTCCAAGGTGTCGGAGGAGAGGAGCTGGTTGCTGTTGAGATAGGCCAGTACGTTGCGTTCCGGCCCCTCCTGCGATGATTGCATGCCGGTGTTGGCATGCGCGATTGCAGCCGTTCGCAGCGTCTGTTGCTGGCTGATATTCAGTGGGATCGGCCAGGACAAACCTCCACCGAAATTGCCGTAGGGATGTTGACGTGCCTTTAACGCTGCCGTCTCTGCCAGGGACTGCAACTCGCTTCTGGTCTTGGGCAGTGGCAAGCCGTTCTCGATGATGAAGGCTTCCACTGAGGCCGGTTTTCCGGGCTCCAGGATGTAGGCCTGATACTGGGCCGAGTCCGGCGCTATGTTCATCGGCGCCTTTTTCAGGGCGGCAGAAACGTCCCGCGCGGGGGCTTGCTCGGACAGGCAGTGATAGGCCAGGTTCAGTTGCTGCGCCAAATACTGCCAGTTTTTGTGATTCGCCAATTGCTGACTCAGTGCCTGGCGACCGTCCACGTTGCTCAAGCGATCCTGCAGCGATTGCGTACGCGCCCATAGAGGATTGGTCCCGTCGAAATGCAGGCGCAGGTCAGCGGCTTGCTGCAGGTCGGTCGTCACTTGCCGCGCTCGCCATGGATCATCATATTGCACGCTGTTTTCGGGTTCATACAGCGCCTGCAACTGGTTAGTCAGCCTGTTCTGATGAAGCTGCAGCAGTTGCGGCACGCCGGTGGCAATGACGTCGGTCGCGACTGGCGTGAGCTGTTGGCTCAGGTCTTTGCTCCAGTCGCTGCCGAGGCTGTGCTGGAGCGTCAATGGCAGTGTCTGTTTCAACTGCTCTGCCGCCTCCGGATCGGAGCGCAGACGCTGGCCGAGCTTTTCAAACGCCTTGGCCGGGCTGTCGAACGTTTCATACCCGTCGCGCGGGGTGTACAGCACCGTCAGACCTTGTTGTTCGGCGAGCGTCAAGGTCCTGTCCGTTTCCGGTTTGTCGTAGGCACGTGTCGCTGATGAGCCGTCGCGGCTGGTAATCATGAACGCGCCGGCCAGCAGCGTGCCGGTGGGTATTGGCAGATTGAGCTTGAGCGGATAAACCCCCGGCCGCTCGCCATCGCGCATGGCGCTTTCTCGAGCCGCCAGCGTCGGGTACTCAAAGGCCTTGTCGATCAGGGTCTTGGCGACTGGGCTCAGTGTGCCGTCTTCGACTTTCAAGGCCGCCAGTGTGGACAACATCTCACGATGAGTATTGAGCAATTGATCCTGGGGCGACTCGGGGTTGACCTCGCTCGGGCGCGGCTGCGTCCAGAACCGTGTAAAACTTGCAGGCAGTTCGTTTTCGATGGCCTGGGCCATCGCCAGCAGCGAGCTGCCGGCGCTTAACTGCTGGTGACTTTCGCTGGGCTCTGCCGTGCTGTAAAAGCCGACTTGCGTGGTGCCTGGGCGTATCGGCGACAGCGGTTCAACCGAGCTGTTGTGCTTTCGTAGCGCATCGAACAAGGCTTCGGTGATGCTTTGCGTCGAGACCAGCGTGCGCTGTCCCTGCTCGTCGGTGTGATAGCGATGCACATACAGTGATGAGGCGTCCACAGGTGGGGTGGCGCCGAAGCTGCGGGCCAGTTGTTGCTCGATAACGCTGCTGAGCGTTGGCTGGCGCAGCAGCAGCGCCTGGATAGTCTGATTGAGTGTCTGGTATTGATTGAGCAACAGGCGTTGATCGGTTATTTGCAGGCCACTGAGCAGGTCTGTGCGTATCGCGCTGACCGGTGCGATCCCTTGCACGGAGGGAAGCGTAGATGCAGGTACAGGCTGTGGCGTAAGTTGAGGTGGCGGGGTGTTTTCCAGGGAGGAAACGTCCCGGCGTATACGGAGGTTGGCGAGGCCTGAAATCAATTGAGTAGTCCAAGTGACGTTGGCCCAAGTTTCCCTATGATGTTTGAGGAATGATTCTTCCTTGTTGGGCTTCGTATAGTTGGGTCTATAGCGTCGGTACGTTCCGTAAAGGCGGGGCGAATATGGTGTATCCGCCGGTGTCCTGGGTATCGGTTCAAACCAGTCAGGCGTAGCACAAGCCAAAATTTTTCATCGCCTGTAACATAAGCCCCCGCCGGGCCCCATCCGTCCTCGCCACCGGGTAGGTGCCTGGCATGCGCAGCGATACAAAGTGGATACATTCTTCAGGTTCAGGAACTCGTCATGACCCAAAAACAACGTTTGAAATACTCGATTCTGATTGCCCTGGCCGTCCTGGCCTCGATGTTCGGCCTGTCTTACCTGCAGAACATCGGGGTGATCAGCGAAAAAACCTTCCAGTACCTGGCCATTGCGATTGCCGTTGTCGTGGTGGTGATCAACGGCATCATGCGGCGCAAGGTCAAGCCTCACTTCTGATAGCGCGTGATTCAGGCGCGCCCATCGAGCACTTTGGCAGCCTCTTCGTGGAGGCTGTAGCTCTTGTCGGCATTGAGGGTGATCACGCCCTCGCTGCACAGGCGCTTGAGCACCTCGCGCACGCTGAGAAACGACAACGGGATGCCCAGTTCCAGCAAATGGCTGTGCACACCGCGCACGCCGAGGGTGCGCTGGTTGTCGGCAGCGGTGAGCAGGGCGTCGATGACCTTCAGCCGGATCAGGCTGGTGCGCAGACCGAAACACTTGAGCAAATGGCGTATGCGCTGGTTGCCCTGCTGTTCGGGCGCGTTGCCGAACCCTTGCGGGCCGTTGCCGAAACCGGCCTCGGCGGTTGCTGAATGTCCATCCGTGGGTGCTTGTGGGTTGTACATGCAAAACTCCTTATCAGAGCCTGATCAGGAAAATGATGGTGCTCTTATTCAATAAGACGAACGAACGAGCAAAATCATGAAGTGCAGACTGTAGAAAATTTGTCGGTATCGGGTTTGTCACAGTGCACTCGCCAGGAATAAACCTGCCGCGCCGCTAAATTATTCCCGGTGAGTTGCGTCCTAACGGTGGGGTAGTTGTCCCTATCGAGGGTGTTCAATTGACTGTGGAGTCGGCGTGATTATTTCCAATAGGTTGTCCAGGATAGGCGTGGCGGGGATGTTGCTGGGGTTGAGCCTGGCGGCATCGGCGCGCGAGGAGGTGACGCAGGCGTCGGCGCAGATTCGGCGTACCACCTATGGCGTGCCGCATATCCGCGCCAACGACGAACGTGGCCTGGGTTTCGGCATCGGCTACGCGTATGCCCAGGACAATCTGTGCCTGCTGGCCAATGAAATCGTTACGGTGAACGGTCAGCGTGCCCGATTCTTTGGCCCCGAGCAGACCACCCTGGAAGAACGCAACAACCTCGCCAGCGACGTGTTCTTTACCTGGCTGAACACGCCGAGCGCGGTGCAGGCATTCTGGAGCGCGCAAACGCCGCAGATCCGCCAGCGTATCGACGGCTATGTGGCAGGCTTCAATCGTTATCTGAAAGAGCAGGGCGCACCGGCGCAGTGTCAGGCGGCGTGGGTGCGTCCACTGGTCAAAGAAGACCTGGTCAAGCTGACACGCAGGCTGCTGGTAGAAGGTGGCGTCGGGCAGTTCGCCGAAGCGTTGGTTGGCGCGACGCCTCCCCAGGCCACGGCCGCTGTGCAGCCGGACGCCAAGGCATTCGAGCTGGCTGCGGCGCATCAACAGCGTTTCACCCTGGACCGGGGCAGCAACGCCGTCGCGGTGGGCCGAGATCGCTCCTTCAATGGGCGCGGCATGCTGTTGGCCAACCCGCATTTTCCATGGGTGGGCGGCATGCGTTTTTACCAGATGCACCTGACCATTCCCGGCCATCTGGATGTGATGGGCGCGGCGCTACCCGGCTTGCCGGTGGTGAATATCGGCTTCAACCAGCACGTGGCGTGGACGCACACGGTGGACACCTCCAAGCATTTCACCCTGTACCGCCTGACCCTCGACCCCAAGGATTCGACCCGTTACCTGCTCGACGGCAAATCCTTGCCCCTGGATAAAACCACGCTGACCGTTCAGGCCAAGCAAGCCGATGGCAGCCTCAAGGACGTCACCCATGACGTCTACAGCTCGCAGTTCGGCCCCGTGGTGCAATGGCCCGGCAAACTGGACTGGGACAACCATTACGCCTACAGCCTGCGCGACGCCAACCTCGGCAACGACCGCGTGCTGCAACAGTGGTACGCCATGAACCGCGCCGACAGCCTCCAGGCGCTGCAAACCTCGGTGCATACCCTGCAAGGCATCCCGTGGGTCAACACCCTGGCTGCCGATGACCAGGGCCAGAGCCTGTACATGAACCTGTCGGTAGTGCCCAACGTCAGTGCCGCCAAGCTCGCGCAATGCAGCGACCCGCGGGCAGGCCTGCAAATGATCATGCTCGACGGCAGCCGCAGCGCCTGCGCCTGGGACATCGACCCTCACGCCGCGCAAGCGGGCATCTTCGCGGCCGCTCAATTGCCGCAACTGCAACGCAGCGACTACGTGCAGCACTCCAACGATTCGGCCTGGATGGCCAACCCCAAGGCGCCGCTCACCGGCTTCTCCCCGGTGATCAGCCAGGACAACATCGGCCTCGGCCCCCGTGCGCGTTTTGCCCTGCAACGCCTGCAAGCCCTGGAGAAACAGCCGATTACCGTCAGCGCCCTGCAAAGCATGGTCATGGACAACGAGGTGTACCTGGCGGGGCAAGTCATGCCTGACCTGTTGGCGTTCTGCGCCAGGTACCTGGGCAACGATGCCGCAGCGCTTGAGTCAGTGTGCACCCGCCTGAAAACCTGGGACCAGCGCGCCAACCTCGACAGCGGCCTGGGCCTGGTGCACTTCATCAACCTGGTGGAACACCTGCAGCAGATTCCCGACGCGTGGCGCGTCGCCTTCGACCCGGCCCACCCGCTGACCACACCCAAGGGCCTTGCCATCGACCGCGCGCCCGTGGCCAAAGCCCTGCGCGAAGCCATGCTCGCCTCCAGCGCCGCCGTCGACACACTCGGCGTGAAACGCTGGGGCGACATCCAGGTCTCCGGCCAAACCCCCATGCATGGCGGCCCGCAGGAACTGGGCATCTACAACGCCATGCAAACCGTACCCCGCGCCGACGGCAAACGCGAAGTCGTCAGCGGCACCAGCTATTTGCAAATCGTCAGCTTCGACGACCAAGGCCCGCAGGCGATAGGCGTACTGGCGTTCTCCGAATCCAGCAACCCTGACTCAAAATACGCCAAGGACCAGACCCAAGCCTTCTCCGAGAAACAGCTGCACCCAATGCCGTTCACCGAAGCCCAGATCAAGGCCGACCCGCAGTACCAGATGCAGCGCGTTCAGGAGTAGGGCGGCCACGCAACCCCTTGATGCCAATGCGAAATATTTTTGAAATCAAGGGGTTGCGGGCAAAAGCAAATAAGTACATAATGGCGCCCATCGAACGCAACGAAGCATTAAAAACTTTAATGTATTCAATGAGTTAGATGTGTTGGATGAGTCAGAGTAGAGGCGCGCTTCACAGAGCCCACTCAAGTTTGTATGCGGTGAGTGCCGGCAACACAGGCATTGATCGTTTGAGGCCGAGTAGCAAAATGGTTATGCAGCGGATTGCAAATCCGCCTACGCCGGTTCGATTCCGACCTCGGCCTCCACTCTTAGAAACCCCGTAGATTAACGTCTACGGGGTTTTTTATTGCCTGTAATTTGAGGATCACTTCCGCAACTTTTTGAATCACTTCCGCAACCAGCCCTTTATACGAGCTAATGAGCGCCCTAGGCGGTGCGAATCACAGCGCAGTTCCTAGCATCTGCAAACTTCAGTATCGTGCCAGCCATTTAAGGCTGTTTTTAGCATTCATGAAGGGTTCGTCTCAGTTAGCTAATTTCCGACAGCTGGATTGCATTAACCCATGGAAGAGGATACAAACACCCTCTACTGAGGCAAATCGCTATCACAAGGAGGGTGTTATGGGGAGCTCTGGATCTGGGCGTTTTTCGGATTATCCTGGTACGAAAGCCAAGGAAGTGGCAGGCGACGGTGCAGGAGTTGCTGGAGGTACAAGCGGAGTTGATAGGTGCAGCCAGGCCTTTCACGTACTGTTGGAAGATGTTGGAAATGGCCAGTTTTACTCGCAGTCCAGGACTGTCCCGCCTCCGAGTACTCAGTTGACGATTATCTTCGACGGGCAGCGCGTTTTTGCGGTTGACGCAAATGGTTTGAAGGTTGGTGCACTTCCTACGCTATACAATTATCTTGTTGCATGCATGCAAGACGGTGTTAGTTACGTAGGTCTGGTCACTTTGTCCGCGGCATCACCTGTACCTACCGTCGAAGCTGACTTCGTGCCGCAATAATTATGGGCACTATAGAAAGAGTCTTGGTGGTCGGAGAGCTTGTTGTCGATTACACGCTGGGCCAGCATGGTTCAATGTGTAAGCTTCGCTTGGGGGGCGTAGCGCATGCTGCAAGAGGACTTTGGGCAGCAGGGGTTGAATACTCCGTTGCTGTTTTTTGTCCGCAATATCTCGTCGACGAAGCAACTGACTACCTTGCGCAGCTTGAGTGCTACGAATTCATTTGGCTTGGGGATGTGGTCGGAGCTCCCAATGTCATTGTTATTGGTGATGTGACAGAGGTTGCGCATCAAGGTTATGAGGACCTTATGCGTGAGACGAAGAGATTGAAGCTCCGCGATCCTTTACCCTCGTTAGAAGTTTACCAAAAGGTTGTCGTCTTTCCGGGCAAGTTCAGCATTGAAGCGCTTGCTCAGGCATTCTCCAAAGATGCACGGTTCTCGTTCGATGTTGCCTATGATCTTGAGGACCTATCGTCGCTCGAAGCGTTTCGAGGTCGATTGCAAGCAGTCATTATTTCGACGTCATCGTCTCTGTTCATGAATTTAGGGCATGAAGATCTTGATGGATTGCTTGCTGCCGTCCGAAAACTTTCACCAGAAGTCTTCCTGCTTAAAGAGAATCGTGGTGGGAGCCGGCTTTTCGATTTGCGTAAGGGAAGCGTTCTACAGATCCCGGCAACGTTGGGTCGCACCATTAATTCCGTGGGCGTAGGGGATGTTTACTCAAGTGTTATGGTCGCCCACTCACAGAAAGGGTGGGTCGAGGCGGCGTGGCGTGGGTGTCAGGCTGCGACAATCTACTCTCAGTCTACGTTCCCAGACGATATCAAGCGGGAAGTACAGCGTGGGTTTAGGCTACCTTTAAGTACGCTGCAAGGTCTTGGTGGGACGTCGCTTCCGTGGCACGAGCGGCAGAAATACTCTATCTATCTTGCAGGCCCGGACTTTTCTTACGTCGACAAGCGAGAGCTTGATCGGGCGGTGGATAGCCTCATGTACCACAATTTTAGAGTACGACGACCAATAGTAGAGAACGGTGAGTTAGAGAGGCCGGCCACTGAAAGCGGTCTGCGTCGAGCCTATTTTTTGGACTGTCAGCTACTAAGGGACTGCGACGTGGTATTTGCAATTCCTCTCGATCGTGACCCCGGAACCCTCGTAGAGATTGGGATGGCTATTGAAATGGGCAAAAAGATCGTCACCTATGATCCTCGGCGCGAGAATGAAAACACGATGGTCATGGTTGGTAGCTCTATATTCTCCGCCGACCTCGACACATGTCTCAACGGAATCTTCAACGTAATTGCTGAATTAGGGCGCGAAAAGTCATGAAAAAGGCCCTATTACTGGCATCAGGTGGTTTGGACTCCACCACCGTGGCATATCAGCTCGTCGCCCAAGGCGTTGAAGTAGTACCAATTTTTTTCGATTACGGGCAGCATTGCGCCGACGTTGAATGGGAGCGGGTGAATGAGGTCCTTCCATCCGGAATGGTGCCACCTGAGCGCTTTGATATCTCGGATATTTTCCGGGGGTCGCAGTCTCGCCTTATCCGAGAGGCTGATCTCTGGATAGAAGAAGTGAAGGACGACGACCTGTACATCCCGTATCGGACGATGCTCTTCTTTGCAGCTGCTGCAGCGCGCGCCCAGACCGTCGGGATTTTGGATGTCTATACTGGCTTCATTAACAGCAACCACGCTAAAGAAATCGACTGTACTGCTGCGTTTATGAACAGCCTTGATGGGCTAACCTCGACAATAGGCTCTGTCCGTTTCCATTCACCCTTCCGATATTCCTCCAAAAGCGATGTGGCTATGACCGCAGCTGCGCTAGGCGTACCGATTGGTAGGACTTACTCCTGTCAGGCGTCGGCCCATTTTCCATGCGGCGCTTGCCCGAACTGTGTTGAGCGCTTGAACGCGCTGAAAGAGGCTAAATTGGTATGAGCAACTCCCTCGTCGATGTTCTCCTGGTTGCACGTCGTATTGCTAACCGCGCCAAGGAGGAGGGCGCGCTCTTCGATGAGAAGCATCCGCGTGCCACTTGTGAGCATCTTGGGGCGGTGCTGGCAGATTCTGTACTTCAGGCGGGCCTCAATTACACCACGGTCGTGCGGCCTCGTGTCCTTGCAATTCTACAGTCGCATCCTGATCTGGATACAATCTCCTCATTGGTCTCGTTGGTTCAAGCTAGCAATGTCGGTGCTTTTTTGAATTGGCGCCATTTTGAAAAAGTGGGCCGATTTGAAGCACTTGTGCTTTTCTTGCAGGGCATGGGGATCGAAGACGCGCAAGATCTACGTACAGCCTTGGTTTCTGTCGAGTTCTGCGATGCCATTCAAACAGTGAATGGCATCGGGCCAAAAACGGTTGACTATATGGCGTGCCTGGTTGGTATCGACTCTATTGCTGTTGATCGTCACGTTCGTGCCTTCGCACGATCGGTTGGTATTGAAAATGACGATTACCATTTTCTCCGTAAGTCGTTTTGCTGTGCTGCCGATCTCCTATCTCTTCCTCGTCGCGAGTTCGATGCCTGGCTTTGGCGTCGCGCGACCGTACCTGCTCAGGTGCAGCTGAGCTTGGCTGTCTGAGCGTAAGTGATTTAATTAAGTCACCTCTCTATCCAGATAGACCGCTATAAGCGAACTAAGGCAGTAGCTTACAGTCGGTCGTGCTAATAATTGTTTGCATCAGGCCATCTCAGCGCCCGTTGAGAGTTTATTTCTATTGGCCCATAATCTTATCAGTTTTCTATTTTGCTTTGCTGCACTTCAAAAAAGTATCACCGGTTTCATCGCATAGCAATTGTATGATTTTCATTGTTACAGCGCTATCGATATTGGGTGATTGTCCTAGTAGTGTGCAGGTGATTTGTGTTAGTGAAATGGCCATCGAGTGGGCGGGATCCACCATTCCCGAATCACTTGAGCCTGCAAGCAGTAACCCTTTCTGTGAGTCGGTGAGGCCTAAAGACGATCTGATGGTTTTTACGCCGGCGTGGATATTTTGGCTGGCCCATTTATAATAAGGGCGCCAATGATCAAGTCCAACTGCCTTTTCTATGTCGGAGAAGTTTGCTCTGTTCTTTCCTATAGCAAGTTCAGCCCAGCCGTAAGCATTACTGAAATTTGAGCCGAATCGTTGAATCGCTGCGTCGTACTCAATTTTTAAGATGCGCAAATCCTCTTCATTTGGAGGGGCTGCTTGTAAACGATTCGCGTATTCTTTATGTTGGCAGGCACCTTTATATGAGTCTATTATCTCGTGTGAAACGTATCTTTCCGTAGTGTCCTTTTCATGCATCGCCAAAAATAAAGCAGTAACAGTTATCTCGTGTAGTGCGCGCCATCGTGCGTGAGCACCATCCGCGAATCCATTTTTGAGCAAACAGATGATTTCTTTAGAGATTAAGCATGCTTTGGCATGCAATCTAGTTAGGACGTCAAATACAATATTTTGGGTTTCAACTGCGTCCGGGCGCAATCTCGTGTTGTTGCTGCTGCCTGCTTCTACACATATCTCTATCAGGAGTTCAAGTGTATTAAATCCTTCCTCCCATCGCTCAAAATTCCGTGCTACGAATTTATTGTTTTGAGTCCTGCGATCGGAAAGTCCTGCTCCAAATGCGTCTTTTTTTATTGATCTAAGAATTGACTTTGGGAGATTGTTTATCAGTGCAATCGTTTTTTTGTTTAGGGATTCTGACGCAATTTCAAAGTCGGCCTCTGTTTCGATTTTTTCCATGAATTCTGCGATGACTTCGTCAAGCTGTCTTTGAAGAATATCCATATCCTACCTTTCCAATGCGAAGGGGTTTAAGTCTATAATATTTGATTTTGGGTGGTTTGTTATTGGCTTTTATTGGGAAGATGCCAAATTATTATACGGGTTTGTAAGTTTAACAATGTATAGCTAGTTTCGTCTTCCTCTGGATGTAAACTATTATAGCTGATTGTTCACTTGCTAGTCTCTCACTTCAGGCCGGTAGGGCGAACCAGTAAATGTGGCCGGGCTGAGGTAGTTGTTTTCATTATTTGTTACTGATTGGAGTCATGGCTGAATCAGGGTCATTTCGTAGGTTTCACTATCTCTCCGACTCGCCGATAGACCTTTTTGGTCATCTCCTCGGTGGAGTGGCCCAATAGCCGGCTTGCGTGGGACAGTTCGATCTCGCTAGCAGCTTTCGGCCGGATGTCCTTGAACTGAAACTGTCGAATGCTCGTGGCCAATGCCGGGTCGCCATCAGACGCAGCTTTGATTGCCGCCTTCTCCCGCGCATCATCCCACCGGTTGCGCAACATCTGCTGGCTCATTCGAAGTCCAGAGGCATTGGTGATCAAGGTTGAGGTACGAATCCCATTGATGGTTCTACGTTCCTGCAGGTCTTCAATAAAGGCGCTCAGCCCGGACTGTACTCCTGCCTCCTCCAAACGAAGGCGGAGGCGTTTTTCGGTTTTGCCCTGGCCAATCAGCAAGAAACCGTTGTTCAAATCGGTGGCTGCAATCTTGAGCACATCGGCAGGACGTTGGCCCGTCAGGTAGGCCAGATCCATCGCGTCCTTGAGCTCCTGTACTGCCTCCGCGTAAACCGCGCTCCATACGGTTTCACCTGCATAGTAGTCCCGTGGCTTTTCCTTGTTGCGTCGAACGCCAAAGCAAGGGTTTGCTTTGTCAGTCAGCCCCCATTCGCGTGCAATGGTAAAGGCATGGGAGAGCAGGGCGATCTCACGGTTGGCCCTGACCTTGGCTGTCCTGGCATCTCGGTACTGAGCTATTACTTGGGGCGTGATCGACTCAATGGGTGCGCTCTCAAACGCTCTTCTCAGTTGTTTGAGTTCTTTGCGGTTATCGGACTGGGTACGAATTGACTTGCCTGGGATGATTTCTTTTTCATACCGGTCGAACACATAACCCATCAGATGGTTGGGTTTCGGAGGTGCCTTGCGCTCGAGCCTGGCCCATTCGACCTTCGCTTGGTCGAGGTCGGTGCCCAACGGAATTTCCTTTCGCTTTCCGTCCGCAGTCCTGCCGTCGTAGTAATACGATGTCCATGTCTTTCCGCTCTTACCCTTGCGAATGCGCCGTATCATCCGTGGTGGTAGATCTCGGTTGGCTGTGCTTTTCTGGCGCATAGATCAGCTCACATTCGAAAGGTCGAGCGTCCAGGTTTCGGCTACTGCGTTAGACGCCGAAGGCTTAACGCCTGCAAGTTTTAGTCGAGCGTATACCCGGCCCACTATTGGGCGCCGGGCACCGGTTAGAACAAATTCCCAACGGTTGTCAGCCAGCCATTGGATTTGTTTGGAGGGGAGCAGGTAGCCTGTGATAGCTGCCAGCTCTTCCTCGGCGAGGGTTTCGCTTTGTATTTCCATGAGGTGGTCCTCACCGTACTGACGGTAGAATGCGGCCAACGGCTTACCGGTAGCCATTTAAGGGAGAAGTTTGGGGCGCGCTGAGTGTTCATGGACCCAAACTGCGGCGCGCCCAGCAGCCGGTGACCTAACCTAGTTTGACCATGGCCTGGCGCAGGTGGCTGGTCGGGAGTTAGGCGCAAAGCTGGTGGCCGAGCTAGCTCTATAGCCTTTCTGTTGACTTAGGGACATCTCGCTTATGGCGTTGTAATATTATCGGATCATCTCGGTCTTTACCTTAAGGATAAGTATGGAAGTGGAAAGCTTGAATCTGATATCTAATTCGATCATGGACGAAGTTAAGTCGGTCCTTAGGGGGCTTAAGATCGGTGATGTGGAAGCACTGGAAGGGGCTGTAAAACTGTCTGTGCGGGGAGTGGCTATTACCGTTACTGCTGTAGAGTTGGATGCTTATAAGAGTTTTAAGGAGTCACCGAAGCAAGTTACCGAGACTAGTGTATTTCATGAAGGCTATTATGAGCAGGCGATTGAAATACATGGTAATGGGCCTGGTTCTTATAGGTTGTTTCGCGAAAATAGAACTATCACGCTAAAGCATGAACAGTCAGGTTTTCTCATTGAACTTAGCCCTTTGTCCGTGATATTTATTATGGGCATGGCAGATGTGGATGAGATGAATAAAGAATTTCGTAGATCCACCATGTATAGGTCAGTAAGCAAAGCTGGTTCAAATTTGGGGTTGCGAGATCTGTACTCTAGATTTATGTCGGTGAAGGTTTTTGCGCCTTCTAACTATTCTCAAAGAAAGAGTGCTAAGCAACTGCAGTTAATTGCGGAGTCTGGCTTGTACCATATGTCATACGGAAATGGTGTTGGGCTAGTGCCGCTTAAATCATGGGAACGGTCTTTTTTTCGAATTCCTAGTAGCCGCTCCGAAGTGGTACAGTTTCCGCTGCAGACTTACAATCAAGAGTTAGTCGCATATTACCAAATGGCGCTAGGGGCCGAGAGCCTAGTTCTTGCATATTTGGCTCTGTACAAAATTCTTGAGTACTTTTATACAGACGCTTCCGAGCATGTATTGCATAAGAAAATTAAAGATCATCTGCTAGCGCCGGATTTCTCACACGCAAAAGTCGCAAAGCTTCGAGGCCTGACAAAAGTGATCAGGACATTTGACAGCAAGATGAATGAAAAAGTAATGCTTCAGACTGTTTTAGAACAACATATCGATAAGGAAGGCCTTCGCAACTGGATACAAAGCTATGATGCCGAATACGGTGCAGGCTTCACTGTGGAGCAGGATGTGTTTGGTAAGCTCAACAGGATCGATCTGTCAGATAACCAAATTTTTCCGTCCATCGGTACGAGGATCTATCAGATACGTAACGCACTCGTGCACAACAAAGAAGGGGAAGAGTCGAGGTTTACCCCGTTCTCAGGTCAGGAAAAATTGCTAGTGCAGGAGGTTCCCCTGCTGTTAAAAATCGCCGAAGATCTTATTCATCGCACGGGCAAAGACCTGCAGCTATAAGTATTCGCTATTAGGCGAGAGTGATTGAGGCAGGCAGTCTCGTCGGGATCGACTTCAAGCACGACAGTAGTGAAGTGGTACGAGGTATGGTGGTTCGCAGTGTGCATGCGGATAGTCGCTGGGTTGTGATTTTTGGCCACTGACGCTACACAGCCATAGCCTATCTCCAGTCCGGTCCCCGCGCGGCCGCAGAAGCCGCCGACAACGATCTCATCGTCCTGAGGATTGAAACCGAATCCATATTGGGTTTTGAAATCGAAGGGGTGTTTCTTCTGTCGTGCGGACATAGGAGTACTTCACCTGCTGACGTGAATCCAATGGGTGTGTGTTACTGCGTTCAATTATTCAGGAGGTTGCAAGGAATGAGGCCAGACGTTATTCAGAGAACAAAAACGTACTTCGATTGGGCTTTAACTCAAGAGAACCACCAGAGCAGAGATGAAGTTCTGATTAGTGGTAAATATGTCGAGTCGCTAGGTCGGCTTGCAGTAAACGGGTCGGTTCAATTGTTCGTTGGCGTATATACCTCAGCGGGGATACCCATTCACGAGGAATACCGCGATAGCGTTCCGGGGGTGACAGTCGTAGAAGCTATCGCTAGCGGGCTGAAACGTGGGCGCGAAATAGGTCGCGTTGGATTTGACGATCTTGATCAAAGAATTAACTCTTTTGTACAATATGATGACTTTATAGAAGGTTGTTCTGGTCGTGTTAAGCTCGCAACTAAAAGTTCTTGTTTGCACATAAGTATGGCAAGGAAAATATTGGGCGTTGATCCTTTAATGGCTGTTTTTCGTTCTGTTTGTGCTGAGGAAGAAGCAGCGGCTGCACTTATATTCTCTTTAAAGCGTTTACGCTATAAGGGGGCTGACAAAATTCAATTTAGAAGTCATCAAGATAAACAAGCCATAATAATTTTTATTCAGGCTATCAAAAGTTGGTATACATCCTTCCATGCTGAGAATATTACTGGGTTAGATAATCTACGCTTGTTTCCCTGTAAGGCTGGGAAGCGCAAAGCGTTCGGTGTGTTCATGCCCATAAAAGGGACAAGTAAATCTGTTTTTATTGAGCCTCCGCTCAGCCTTAAAACTAAAAATGGCCTTCGTTGGGAGGACATCATTTTTGATGGGGTGAAAGCGATAGCTACTCAAGGTGGATTTGGTAATTTTCCAGAGATGGTTAAGGATAGAGCTAATTTCAGGAATCAAATATTGTATGCCTCTGACCAAAGCTTACCTAAATATGATGGCGACGTTTTTTTATATGTTTTTAATCAGGCTGGAATGGTTGCGACTTTAATTAGAGCGCTTGGTCTTATTGATCCATGGGCTCCGCCTAAGTATGAGTATTCTGATTTGGTATGTGCGTGCATCGAAGGAACTAATTGGGGTCAGACCATCATTCACAACATCAGAAAGAGCTGGCAGCTCCCGAGCGCCGCTGGCATCACGGGAATTGGTCGCGACTGATGGTTTGTGGCGCGTCACTTAGTCTTCACTCCTCCTTACAAGAGGAGTGAAGACCAAGGTTGGAGCAACATTAAAATTCTAATCCTTGCTATTTCCAGCTATACACTAAAAATTTAGCGAGTGACTGGGCTAATCTTCTCCAACGCAACATTCACCAGAAGTCCCGCGCTTTCAATAAGCTGAGCCAACCCAAACGTTTGAAGACGCTGTGAACCGCTTGAAGCATGTGCTTGTTCATTCGCCATTGCGGTTGCTGAAGCCAAGATTTCGCTTGCGTTTACTAATGCTTCTTCGGAACTAATATCTGGCCGTACTGTGAAAGCACTGGTGGGAAGATCGCTATCAATTGGGTACGTTTTCATGGCCGATACTCCAATGCGCCACACGTTGAACAACTGCTCACGACTAAGCACCAATCGATTTTCACGACTTCAACTTCAACAGCTCGATCATTACGATTTGTTAAAAACATCCTCTCGATCCTCAGACAGTTAAGAGGCCACCACCGCCGTTGCGACACGGATGGGTGGTGGACCGTGCAAGGGTCGCAAACCGGTGTCCGAGGGTACCGGCCGGGCAAAAGCCCGCCTCACACGGTCCACCATAGATGCGGTAAGCAGGCATAAAAAAAGCGCCTGCTACAGAGCTATGGCGCTACCGCGCCTCAGACTACTTCAGGTTGCGACACCCGGCCACAGGATTTACTGCGACGTCGAATCCTAGCCAAGTTGGTTCCCAGGGCTCAACCGCTTCGGCTTGTGGGAAATCTCCGAAGCAAGACAGAGCGGATGCATGCCGGTTGGAAATAGAGGATTTTGCTGCTGACTCAATCTACAAGACTGAGAAAATCAAATGTGGGAGGGGGCTTGCCCCCGATAGCGGTGGGTCAACCAACATCAGTGTTTGCTGGGCCGACGTCTTCGCGGGCAAGCCCCCTCCCACATTTGATCTTCGCTGCTTTGAGCATCTCGTTCGCTCAACTGACTGGCATTAGGGTTTGGCCTCGATAGCAGTGAGTCAGAAACATCTATATTGACTGACCCACCGCCATCGAGAGCAAGCCCCCTCCCACATAGGATCACCATTCGTCTGCCACCCGGCACTCTGCCTGCCATGCCGTCTCTGAATATCAAGCGCGGATATCCCGAGCGTAGGAACGGAGAGCCAGCATGCATATCAACGAAAATGCCCCGGGGAACCTGTCTCAACAGGACGTGACCCGCAATACCGATAACGAAACCGGTCACGACCCTAAGCGTGATGAGGACACTATTCCACTGCCGCCGGACGACGAGGCGCCGCTGGAGGAGGATATGTCGGATGTGGATGCGGCCGATTCGGTGGCCAGTGAGCATCCGGATAACTAGTGATTGATTCACGCGAATGAACCCGGCCTGGCGCCGGGTTTTTTTTGCGGTGCAGAACGACCCAGCCATCGTTTTTTCAAATCCCGCATCCGTGGTTTTCGACGAATGACGTGTCTGGATCAAGGGTTCCGGCCCTTAAACGGTTGTCACGGACGCCTCAGCCGACTACCCTGAAATTGTTTGTATTGTTACAAACAATTTCGGTGTGACTGTTTTTCGGTCACACGGCTTCAGGATGAGGAACGAAAAATGTTTGCACACGAAGGTACTGCGCTAGAGCTTTTAACTTTGGTTTTCGGCGTGACGGCTCTGCTTCTGGTGATTTGGTTTGTCCACCACCAATACGAACTCAGAACGCGCAAGCGTGTAAAAAAACAACAAACCGACGGTAGCCAGCATTCAACGCAACACCGCTGATTGCCCCTACCCATGCCGATTTGCGGCTGGTCTCAGCCAGCCGCTTCAGCTCGATTGATTCGCTGCTCTTTGACTTCATGCGCATAGGCTTCAAGACGTTTCTGCTGAATGGCCAGCAGGGCGCACACTTTGGTCAGCAGCGCCGCTTGATTACCCGCGCTGCCGCTGGCCGCCAGGGCCGTCAGTTCAACCACCGACCAGCCGATCACGGCGCCGGCATCTTCGAGGTCGTAGAACAGTTCCTGCTGCGCAGTCCTGGGACCGCCGAGATCGTCTATCAACGCGTCCATTGTGTTTATCCGGGGAAAATCACAGGCAAAGAAAAGCCCGCGATGGGGGAGCGGGCTAAAAGGTGTTCATGTAGGAGCTGGGATAACTCTAGGCCTGCGTCTGTGAAAGCTTCGTGAAACCCATGTCATCAAAGTGTATTCCTCGATCCAGCGCCAGCTGTATGGGGCGATAAAGCGCACAACCCTCTACTGTCGCAGGCACATCAACCCCGCTTGGATGCCGCGCCATGGTCATGTCCACCAGTCTTCTGTCAGCCTTTGTGCTGTTCGCTTTCGTGTCGTCGATCACTCCTGGGCCCAACAACACCATGTTGCTGGCCTCTGGCGTGAATTTCGGCTTTCGCCGTTCGATGCCCCATGCGCTGGGGATCAGCCTTGGGTTCATGGTGCTGGTGATTTGCGTGGGACTGGGCCTGGGCGAAGTGTTCAAGCTGTTCCCCTGGGCGTACACGCTGCTGCGCTATGTCGGCGCTGCCTATCTGCTGTACCTGGCCTGGAAGATCGCCAACGCCGGCGGCATGACGGACAGTGAGGACGAACAGGGCAAGCCGATGACTTTTCTTGGCGCGGCGGCGTTTCAGTGGGTCAACCCCAAGGCGTGGATCATGGCACTGGGCGCGATTACGACCTACACGCCGGCCGAGGGTTACGTGACCAATGTGCTGGTGATTGCGCTGGTGTTTGCCGTGGTCAACCTGCCGAGTGTGTGCGTGTGGGTCGGCTGCGGCAGCGGCTTGCGCAGTGTATTGCGCGAGCCGCGCTGGTTGCGGGCATTCAACTGGACCATGGCGGGGTTGCTGGTGCTGTCGCTGTATCCGATGCTTTTTGTGGGGTGACAGCCCCACTAGACCGGCGAGATGGTCGCCAGCAAGCCGATGCCGATGGTCAGCACCAGAAAACCGAACAGGAAAATAGCCATCTTGGTCATAAGGCCTCCAAAGGGAAGGGGGGACGACAGGAATGTCGGGTGGCGCCATTGTCCGCTTCGGGCGGCTTTCGATACAGAGGCAGATGATGCGCAAAAAACCGTATCAGATGGCGAGCGAGCGCCTGAGTCGCAGGTTTTCAGGCACCACAGGTTTTTGCTGATCAGCCGCAGGGAGTGAGACAGCCACCGCATTTGCCCCTAAGATAGCGCCCACTGCATCAACAATAAGAGTGGGCCAACCCGCGATGGAAAGACGCCAGTTCAGCGGTGGCATGAAGGGTAAGAACCTGCGCTACCTCAATGACAACCCCCAGCAGAGAGCGGCGGTCACCCGCATCGGCTTCCTGCTGCTCGAACATTTCTCGCTGCCTGCCTTCACCCAGACCCTCGACACGCTGGTCACCGCCAACCTGCTGCGTCCGGAGCTGTTCGTGACACGCACGTTCGGGTGGGACGAGCGTGAGATCATCAGCGACCTGGGCCTGGTCATCCGTCCCGATGCGCGCCTGGAACCTTCGGTGTTGCAGGATTTGGACCTGCTGGTGATCTGTGGCGGATTTCGCACCGAACTCAAGGCCAGTGAAGACTTTATCCATATCCTGCACGCCGCTGCCGAACAGGGTATAGGGCTTGCCGGCCTGTGGAACGGCTCGTGGTTTCTCGGCCGCGCCGGGTTGTTGCAGGGCTACCGTTGCGCCATCCACCCGGAGCATCGTCCGGCGCTGGCGGAGGTGTGCAAAGCCGCGCAGGTCACCAGCGAGCCCTATGTGATCGACCGCGACCGCCTCACCGCTTCCAGCCCCTCGGGTGCCTTCCATATGGCCCTGGACTGGATCAAGGGCCTGCACGGCAAGGCGTTGGTCGAAGGCATCGAAGACATCCTCGCCTTCGAAGAGTCGCGCTACCGCCGCATCAAGCCGACCGAAAACGTCTGCGTCAGCGCACCGCTGCGCGAAGTGCTCAAGCTGATGGACGCCAACCTCGAAGAACCGCTTGAGCTCGACCAGCTCGCCGTCTACGCCGGCCGCTCGCGTCGCCAGTTGGAGCGCCTGTTCAAGGAACAGCTGGGCACCACGCCGCAGCGCTACTACATGGAGTTGCGCGTGACCGAAGCGCGGCGGCTGTTGCAGCACACCGAGCTGTCGCAGGTGGACGTGCTGGTGGCCTGCGGGTTTGTGTCACCGAGTCATTTCAGCAAGTGCTACAGCGCGTATTTCGGCTATCGCCCCTCTAAAGAAAAGCGCTTGGTCAAGTAGTAGGGGGGGCAATGTTTTCTCAGGGAGGGTTGATGGACATCACGCTTTTGGATCGTTATCGCGGCAGCTTGCTTGGGCTGGCCTGTGGCGACGCGGTAGGCACCACGGTTGAGTTCATGCCCAGGGGCACCTTTTCGCCCGTCACCGATATGGTCGGCGGCGGGCCGTTCAACCTCCAACCGGGCCAATGGACCGACGACACCTCCATGGCGCTGTGCCTGGCCGAGAGCCTGCTGCGCAAGGGCGGTTTTGACGCAGCGGATCAGATGGGGCGTTATCTGAACTGGTGGAAGTGGGGCTACTTGAGCTCGACCGGTGAATGCTTCGATATCGGCATGACGGTGCGTGAAGCGCTGGCGTCATTCGAGCGCAATGGCGAGGCGTTTTCCGGTTCCACCGACCCGTATTCGGCCGGTAATGGTTCGATGATGCGACTCGCGCCTGTGGTGCTGTTTTACTTTCCAGACCTGGAAAGCATCCGCCGATTCAGCGCGCTCAGTTCGCGTACTACTCACGCCGCCCAAGAGGCTATCGAATGCTGCGTGCTGCTGGCCGAGGCGATGAGCAGGGCCTTGAGCGGTGCGCCGAAGAATGAAGTGCTGCGCCTGGAGGACAGCGCGTTATCGGCGCCCAAGGTCATGGCGATCGCCCGTGGTGAGTATCGCGACAAGGCCCAGGCAGACATTACAGGATCAGGTTATGCGGTCGCGTCCTTGGAAGCGGCGTTCTGGTGTTTCGAGCACACCGCCAGTTTTGCCGAAGCGGTGCTCGCAGCGGCCAACCTGGGGGATGATGCCGACACGACCGCCGCTATCGTGGGGCAGTTGGCCGGTGCACATTATGGTGTCCATGGGATCCCCGTCGGTTGGCTGAACACGCTCTGCCAGCGCGACGATATCCAGGACACCGCGGATGCATTATTCGCGGCCTCCTCGAATCAGCCCTGTTAAGGGCTTATCAAAACCGCTCCAATCGATACGCCTGCAATCCCGGCACCGCCTCACCGCCTGCCAGCCCGGCGATTTTTTCCGCCGTCACCGCCGCCTGGGTCAATCCCAGATGCTGATGACCGAACGCAAGCAGCACCTTGCCGTCGCATACCCGGTCGATGATCGGCAATGAGTCGGGCAGGGAAGGTCGAAAGCCCATCCACGGTGTGGCGTCAGCGGCATTCAGCGGCTGGCGGAACAGGCCGTCGCTCAAACGGTGCAACTGCCACGCCCGCTGCATATTCGCCGGAAGTTCCAGGCCGGCGAATTCCACGGTGCCGGCCAGACGCAGGCCGTCGGCCATGGGGGTCATGATGAATTTGCGCTCCAGTGAGGTGACGGCGAAGGGCAGGCGCTGGTGTTCGTGGGGCAGCATCAGGTGATAGCCGCGCTCGGTGTCCAGCGGCACGCGCTTGCCGGTGAGGGCGGCGGTGAGATGAGCCGAGTGAGCGCCGCAGGCGATCAGGACCTGGCGCGCGGTGACTACGCTGTGATCCGTCATCAATGACACACCGTCATTATCCACGCGGCCATCCACGACGCGTTGTTGCAGAAAGGTCACACCCAAGGCCCTGGCCGCGTTCACCAACTCGCCGACCACTGCGAACGGATCGAGAAAATGCCCGGTGCCCGGAAAAAACAAGCCGCCCCGTATCGCCTCGCTCAACTGCGGCGCCGCCGTGCGTACCGCTTGCGCCGACCAGAACGCCACGGGCACGCCTTGCTGCTGCATCCGTTGGTGCAAGGCATCCAGCGCCGCGCGGGATTCGGCGTGCTCGAAGACCAGCAGCGAACCGTCTTCGCGCAGCAGCTGCGGTTGCCCGATAGAGCCCAACAAACGCTGCCAAGCGCCCAGGCTGGCTTCATTTAACGCGCGAATGCCAGCGACAGTGCGCCGATAGCGTGTCGGCCGCAGATTCAGCAGCAAGCGCATGAACCAGGGCAGGGCGCGGGGCAGGTAGGTCCAGTCCAGGCGCAGCGGGCCCATGGGATCGAGCAACATGGCCGGCAGGCGCTTGAGGATCGACAGGTCGGCGATGGGAAATACCTGCTCGGTGGCCAGGTGCCCGGCGTTGCCGTAGGAGGCGCCCATACCGGGCGCCTGCGCGTCGATCACCAGCACTTGCCGCCCTTGTCGCGCCAGTTGCAAGGCGCAGGCAACGCCGATGATGCCGGCGCCGATCACGACGATGTCCGCTGAGTGGGGATCGGCCATCACTTATGCCTCTCTCCGGCCGTCGAGCAAGCGCCGCAGCAGCAACGGGTTGCCGTGCTGCAAGGCGCTGGGCAGCAATGCGTCCGGGAAATCCTGATAGCACACCGGGCGCAGGAATCGCAGGATCGCTGCCGTACCCACCGAGGTGCTGCGCGCATCCGAGGTGGCCGGGAACGGCCCGCCATGCACCATGGCGTCGCACACTTCCACGCCCGTCGGCCAGCCGTTGACCAGCAGGCGACCGGCCTTGCGCTCCAGCACCGGCAGCAAGGCTTGTGCCTGCGGCAGGTCATCGTCGTCCAGATGCAGGGTGGCGGTGAGCTGGCCTTCCAGGTGTTCGGACACCTGGCGCACCTGCTCGGCATCGCTGCACTGCACCACCAGCGCGGCCGCGCCGAAGACTTCGGCTTGCAAATGTGGGTTGCCGAGAAAAGCCTGGGCCTGGGTCACGAACAGGTGGGCCTGGCCCTGGTTCGGTCCGGTGGGCAACAAGCCCTTTGCGGCGACCCGCGCATGCTGGGTCAAGCTGCCGACCCCGCTTTCGTAAGCCTTGAAGATACCGCGAGTGAGCATGGTCTGGGCCGGGCAGCGCTGCAGCGCGTCGCTGGCGCGGGTGATAAAGCGGTCCAGGGCGGCGTCCTGCACCGCGATCACCAGGCCCGGATTGGTGCAGAACTGGCCGGCGCCTTGGGTCAGAGAGGCGATAAAACCCTCGGCCAGCGCGTCGCCCCGTGCGCGCAGCGCAGCCGCAAACAGGTACACCGGGTTGATCGAACTCATTTCGGCATACACCGGAATCGGTTCCGGGCGCGCCTGGGCCGCCTGGCACAAGGCAATACCGCCAGCACGCGAGCCGGTGAAGCCTACCGCCTTGATACGGGGGTCGGTCACCAGCGCAACTCCCACGTCATGCCCGGCGTCGTAGAGCAGAGAAAATGTGCCGTCCGGCAAGCCGCAGTGGTGCACCGCCTGGGCGATGGCGCGGCCCACCAGCTCACTGGTGCCGGGGTGGGCCGCGTGCGCCTTGACGATCACCGGGCAACCGGCGGCCAGTGCCGACGC
Source organism: Pseudomonas sp. 37 R 15 (assembly GCF_900004865.1). Classification (NCBI taxonomy): domain Bacteria; kingdom Pseudomonadati; phylum Pseudomonadota; class Gammaproteobacteria; order Pseudomonadales; family Pseudomonadaceae; genus Pseudomonas; species Pseudomonas sp. 37 R 15. The sequence continues at coordinate 297,582 of NZ_CVTV01000056.1, forward strand.
GGTATCGCCGCCCGCCACCGAGAACGCCAGGGGGAAGTTGCTGGCGCCGAACACCGCCACCGGGCCCAGGGCGATGTGGCGTTGGCGCAGGTCTGCACGGGGCAGGGGTTGGCGCTGGGGTTGCGCGGTGTCTACGCGTACGTCCAGCCATTCGCCCAGGCGCACGGTGCGGGCGAAGGTGCGCAACTGCCCGCAGGTGCGACCGCGTTCGCCCTGGATACGCACACGGGGCAGGCCGGTTTCGGCGACGGCGCGTTCGATCAGCGCGTCACCCAAGGCTTCGATGTTGTCGGCGATGGTCTCGAGAAACGTGGCGCGCGCGGCCAGGGAGGTTTCGCGGTAAGTATCCAACGCGGACCCTGCCAGTGCGCAGGCCCGCTCGACCTGTTGGCGATCGGCGCCGGCATAGGCAGGCTCCAGCGGCGTGCGCGTGGCTGGATCAATGGCCCGGATCGCCTCGCGCGTGCCGGAAAGGGAGTGCTGACCGATCAGCATCTTGCCCGTCAGAGTCATGGGATCATCCTGGAAACAGAGGTGGGTGTGGCGGGGGAGCAAACTCCCTCGCCACAGGGATCAGTCGACGTTCTGCTCGGCCGACCAGTTGGCGTACCACTGGCGGAACAGCGCGTACTGTTGCTCGGCATAGCGGCGTTGAGCGTCGCTGAGCACATCGGTTTCGTTGAAGTGCAGGGCGTAGCCCTGGTCGCCGTTGAGTACCATCAAGTGTTTGTAATACAGCACCAGGTCGCAGCCTTCGTCGAACGAGGACAGTACCGCCAGCGCGGCTTCCAGCTCGCGAGCCTGGCGCCGGGCCTTGGCATCGCCCGTGGCGGCCAGCTTGCTCAGCGCTACCAGTTGCAGCACTTCGCGAGGCAGCGCGTTGCCGATGCCGGTGATGGCGCCGGTGGCGTTGCAATTGACAAAACCGTGCACCACCTGGGTGTCGACACCCACCATCAGCGTCACGTCATCGTCCTGGGAGGTAATGTTTTCGGCCGCATAGCGCAGGTCGGCGGCGCCGCCGAATTCCTTGAAGCCGATCAGGTTCGGGTACTCGCGGCGCAGTTCGAAGAACAGCTCGGCGCGGGTGGCGAAACCGTAGTACGGGCTGTTGTAGATCACCGCCGGCAGGTTGGGCGCCGCCTTGAGGATCGCCGCGAAGTGGGCCTTTTGTGCGGTGGCCGAGGCACCACGGGACAGCACACGCGGAATCACCATCAAGCCATGCGCGCCGACCCTGGCGGCATGCGCGGCGTGAGCCACGGCCTCACGGCTGTTGACCGCCCCGGTGCCGACGATGGTCGGTACGCCGGCGGCCACCAAGCGCGCCACGCCTTCCTGGCGCTCGGCTTCGGTGAGCAGCGGCCAGTCGCCCATGGAGCCGCAATACACCACGGCGCTCATGCCGATATCGATCAGTTCGCGACCCTTGGCCACCAGGGCGTCGAAGTCCGGTTTGCGTGCGGCGGTGCACGGCGTCATCAGGGCGGGCATGCAGCCGGTGAAGAGGTTGTCGCTCATGGTGCTGACTCCTTGGTATTGAGTAGTGGGGAAGGGCTCAGATGCCCCAGGCAAACGGGTCCTGCTCGTCGATCAACAACGTGCTGTCGGCGGTCATGTGGGCACGGCCGGTGATGAACGGGCGTATGCGTTCGCCGTCCCATTCATAGCGCGCCTGGAATTGACTGCCGGTGATGCTGGCCTGGACCCAGGGCTCACCGGCGCCGAGTTTGCCGTCGGCCGCCAGGCAGGCGAGCTTGGCGCTGGTGCCGGTGCCGCAGGGAGAGCGGTCATAGGCCTTGCCGGGGCACATCACGAAGTTGCGGCTGTCGGCCTCGGTGTCATCGGCGAACAGTTCGATGTGGTCGATCAGCGCGCCGTCTTCGCCGTGTATTCCTTGGGCTTCAAGGGCCTTGAGCATGGCCCAGGTATAGTCGGTGAGGGCGTCGACGTTGCTCATCTGCAGCGCCTGACCGTGGTCGGACACCAGGAAAAACCAGTTGCCGCCCCAGGCAATATCACCCACGACCTCGCCGTGGCCGGGCACCTGCACCGCGACCTGGCGACGATAGCGATAGGCGGGGACATTGCGCAGGGTCACCGTGCCGTCGGCGTGCAGCGTGGCCGTCACCGGGCCCACCGGTGTGTCGAGGGTGTGCACGCCCGGCTCGATCAGCCCCAGGTAGTGCAGCGAGGCAACCAGGCCGAGGGTGCCGTGGCCGCACATGCCGAGGTAGCCGGCGTTGTTGAAAAAGATCACGCCACAGGTCGCGCCCGGGGTGACCGGCGCGCAATACAGCGCCCCCACCAGCACATCGTTGCCGCGCGGTTCCAGCAGGCAGGCGCGGCGCCATTGATCGTGGTGGTTGCGCAGGTCGTCAAGTTGATCGGCGAGCGTGGCGCCGGCCAGCGTGGGGAAGCCATTCATGACCAAGCGTGTGGGTTCGCCGCCGGTGTGGGAGTCGATAACGTGCAGGCGTTTCATGCAAGGCTCCATCAGTGGGTGGCCGGAGAAAGTGGGGGGCTGTAACGATCGTCACTGACGGCTTCGCTTTCATCGTCCTCGCTTTCCAGGCGCACCAGATGGGCCGGTACCCCGGTGGCGGCGCCCCAGTAGTAGATGCCCAGGGCACAGACCGCCACGACGACGGTGTCGAACGGGTGGCTGATAAGGCCGATGCCGCCGAAACTGCCGAGCTTGGAGAGCAGGATGGTCAGCGCATAGAACCCGATCAGCCAGGCCGACGAGCGCACCTGCTGCTTGAGATTCACGTGCGCGGTGGGCACCCAGCGGGCGCACAGCAGGTACACCCCGAACATCAGGATTTGCAGGCCGAGCAACCAGGACACCGTGCTCCAGCCCGACCAGTACACGATCAGCGCGGCGATGATGAACGACAGCGGGCCCAGTACCGCCATGCCCTTGACCCGGAACGGGCGCGCCAACTGCGGGGCCGTGCGGCGCAGCGCAGCGACGGTGACCGGGGCCACGGCGTAACTCAGGATCAGCGCGGCGGAAACCACGTTGATCAGCGCTTCCCAGGATGGAAACGGCAGGGTCCAGAACACCGACAGGCCGAAGGTCAGCCACAGGGCCGGGCGTGGGATGCCGGACTTCGCATCGATATGGGTAAAAATCTTGAAAAAGGTGCCGGTCTGCGCCCAGCCGTACACTACGCGCGGCGTGGCGTTCATGTAGATATTGCCGCAGCCGCTCGGGGAGATCACCGCATCGGCCACCACCAGGTAGGCCAGCCAGCCCACGCCGAGTGCCAGGGCGATATCGCGATACGGCAACGCCAATTGCTTGCTGATGCCCGCCCAGCCATCGGCGAGCATGTCCGTGGGCACGCCACCCAGAAAGGCGGTTTGCAGCAGCACGTAGATCGTGGTCGACAGCAGTACCGAGAGAATCAGCGCAATCGGAATGGTACGTTGCGGGTTCTTCACTTCACTGGCCACCGAAATGATCGGCGTGAGCCCCAGGTAGGCAAAGATCACCCCACCGGCCGACACCGCCATCTCGATGCCCGACAGCCCGAACGGCGCAAAGCCATGCATCTGCAAGTTTGCCGGTTTGAAGAAGGTGAACAGCACGCCGATCACCAGTAGCGGCACGATGAACTTGAACACGCTCACCAGGTTATTGGCGATGGCGAAGGTCTTTACGCTGCGGTAGTTGAGGACGAAGAACAGGCACAGCAGCGCGAACTGCACCAGCCAGCCGAGGGTGGTGGGGTCGCTGGAGCCGGCCTTGGTCAGTTCCGGAAACCACGCCGCCGCGTATTGGCGCGAGGCGACCACCTCGATCGCCACCAGGCTGGAAAACGCGATCAGCGTGATAAAACCCATCAGGTAGCCCAACAGCGGGCCATGGGAATACACCGGGTAACGCACCACGCCACCGGCACGGGGCAGGGCGGCGCCGAGTTCGCAGTAGACAATGCCCAACAGCAGCACCGCGAAGCCGCCGATGAGCCAGGAGATAATCCCGGCGGGACCGGCAATTGCAGAGACATGACTGGCGGCGAACAACCAACCCGAACCGAAGATGGCCCCCAACCCGATAAAGGTGAGGTCCATCAATGACAGCTGTTTCTTGAACTTGCCTTGGCCTGACATAGCGGCGCCTTCTTGTGAGTTATTGGATAGGCATGCAGTGGCGCTATCGTGATGCCGATGCGCGAGCGGCGATTGATGGTTTGCGCCGGAATGGACGACGAATTCAGCACAGTTTTCAGCGCTCGACAGGTTCTCGGGCATGGGGCAATCTGCTCGGCGTCGGGGTCAGAAACGGGCGATGAAGGTCATGGTTCAGCACGTGTTTGCGAGTCTCTTGCAGGGCAGTCGCCCCCACAGCATCGAGCAGTTGCTGACGGGCGCGGCGCAGCTGTTGCCGTTGCTGGACGTGATCCCCAACGCGGCGATTTTCATCAAGGACATCGAGGCCCGCTACGTGCTCGCCAACCGCACCCTGGTGCAGCGCTGCGGTCTGCGGCAACTGCAGCCGCTGCTGGGCAAGACCAGCGCCGACGTATTCCCCGCACAACTGGGGCCGGGCTATACCGAACAGGACCGGCGTGTGCTGCAGCAGGGTCTGGTGCTGGAGGACCAGCTTGAGCTGCACCTTTACGGCAGCCGCGAACCGGGTTGGTGCCTGACGCACAAATGGCCGCTGTATAACGATGACGGCGCGATCATCGGCCTGGCCGGCATCTCGCTCGACCTGCAATCGGCCAGCGAAACCCACCCCGCCTACCAGCGCCTGGCGGCCGTGGACGAACATATCCGCGCGCACTTCAACCGCCGTGTCACCCTCGGCGAGCTGACGCGCATTGCCGGCATTTCCGTGGCGCAGCTGGAGCGCTACTGCAAGCGCGTGTTCCACCTCACGCCCCGGCAAATGATCCAGAAGGTACGGCTGGAGCATGCCCACCGATTGCTGCACACCGAACTGCCGATTACCGACGTGGCGTTGCAGTGCGGTTATACCGACCACAGTGCATTCACTCGACAGTTCAAGGCATCGACAGGGTTCACGCCCAGGCAATACCGGCAGGCCACCCAACCGGCGTGGGAGGGGGCTTGCTCCCGATAGCCTTGGCTATCTACACAATGCTGTAGCAGCCAACGCTAACCACGATGCGAAGCGACCCGCTCTTGATCTTGATCTTGATCTGCTTTTGATCTCAGGCGCCCCGTTAAACCACGCTGGCCGAACGCAGGCTTGAATCCGTGGGTAACCCGG
>NZ_CVTV01000056.1:302893-361029 GCF_900004865.1 Pseudomonas sp. 37 R 15
TTGGCTGGGCCGGCATTCCGGGCTCTTTTCCAAAAGTGACCCGCTGTAAAAGCGGAACCCATAGCAGCCGTTACCGCAGAAACGGATATGTACCCGGTCCGACCCAACATCCTGGTCGGCCCAGAGGCCGCCATCGGGGGCAAGCCCCCTCCCACATTGGGCCGAGGCGTGTCAGTTGGGTAGCTGCCGGTTGGGAGACCGCCATCGGGGGCAAGCCCCCTCCCACATTGGGCCGAGGCGTGTCAGTTGGGTAGCTGTCGGCTGGGAGGCCGCCATCGGGGGCAAGCCCCCTCCCACATTGGGCCGAGGCGTGTCAGTGAGTAGCTGTCGGCTGGGAGGCCGGCATCGGGGGCAAGCCCCTCCCACATTGGGCCGAGGCGTGTCAGTTGGGTAGCTGTCGGCTGGGAGGCCGCCATCGGGGGCAAACCCCGTCCCACATTTGGCTAATGGATCTGTATCCCGATGCAACGAATTGCCCCCGCCGTCGCTCCTATGCTTACGAATCACCTTCAACGACCACAGGTATCAGGCTTATGACGGCGGCGGACAACGATCATGTGAATTGGCTGGTGCAACAGTCCATGCTGAACGCGGCGCGCCAGCGCGCCAAGCTCTATTCGGGGCAGGGACGGATGTGGCAGCAACCCTTCGCACACACCCGCCCGCGTGACGCTTCAGCCTTGTCATCGGTATGGTTCACGGCGTATCCGGCGTCGATCGTGACCCGCGAAGACGGCACGGTGCTGGAGGCGCTGGGCGACGAAAGCCTATGGCATGCATTGTCGAAAATCGGCATCCAGGGCATTCACAACGGGCCGCTGAAAAAGTCCGGCGGTTTGTCCGGCACTCAACATACGCCGACCATCGACGGCAACTTCGACCGCATCAGCTTCGACATCGACCCGCAACTGGGCACCGAGGCGCAGTTGCAGGCGCTGACACGCATGGCCGCCGCGCACAATGCGGTGATCATCGACGACGTGATTCCGTCCCACACCGGCAAGGGTGCGGATTTTCGTCTGGCGGAAATGGCCTATGAAGACTATCCGGGCCTGTACCACATGGTCGAAATCCGTGAAGAAGACTGGTCGCTGCTGCCGGACGTCGCCGAAGGCCGCGACGCGCAGAACCTCAGCCCGCCGCAGGTGGATGCACTGCGCGACAAGCACTACATCGTCGGCCAATTGCAACGGGTGATTTTCTTCGAGCCCGGCGTCAAGGAAACCGACTGGAGCGCCACGCCCGTGGTGATGGGGGTCGACGGCAAGCCGCGACGCTGGGTGTACCTGCATTACTTCAAGGAAGGGCAGCCGTCGCTGAACTGGCTCGATCCGTCATTCGCCGCCCAGCAGATGATCATCGGCGACGCGCTGCACGCCATCGATGTGATGGGCGCCAAGATCCTGCGCCTGGACGCCAATGGCTTCCTCGGCGTGGAACGCAAGCTCGACGGCAGCGCGTGGTCTGAAAGCCATCCGCTGTCGATCACCGGCAACCAGTTGCTGGGCGGCGCGATTCGCAAGGCCGGTGGTTTCAGCTTCCAGGAACTCAACCTGACCGTCGACGATATCGCCTCCATGTCCCACGGCGGCGCCGACCTGTCCTATGACTTCATCACCCGGCCGGCCTACCAGCATGCGTTGCTGATGGGCGACGCCGAATTCCTGCGCCTGATGCTGCGCCAGATGCACAGCCTCGGCATCGACCCTGGTTCGCTGATCCACGCGCTGCAAAACCACGATGAACTGACCCTGGAACTGGTGCACTTCTGGACCCTGCATGCCCATGACACCTTTCTGTTCCAGGGCCAGACCTTTCCCGGCAATATCCTGCGCGAGCATATCCGCGAGCAGATGTACGAACGCCTGACCGGCGAGCACGCGCCGTATAACCTCAAGTTCGTCACCAATGGCGTGTCCTGCACCACCGCCAGCATCATCACCGCAGCCCTCGGCATTCGCGACCTGGACGCGATCACCGCGGCCGACGTGCAGCAGATTCGCCAGATCCATTTGCTGCTGGTGATGTACAACGCCATGCAGCCAGGGGTGTTTGCGCTGTCCGGTTGGGACCTGGTGGGCGCCTTGCCATTGGCGGCCGAAGAGGTCGGGCATTTGATGGCCGATGGCGACACGCGCTGGATTCATCGCGGCGCCTACGACCTGGTCGACCTCAACCCCGACGCCGAATTGTCGGCCGGGCAGATGCCGCGCTCCAGAAGCCTGTACGGCAGCTTGAACAGCCAATTGCAGGACCCGGATTCATTCGGCTCACAGTTGCAGAAAATCCTCGGCGTGCGCCGCGCCTACGACATTGCCGCCAGTCGCCAGATCCTGATTCCGGACGTCGAGCACCCGGGCCTGCTGGTCATGGTGCATGAGTTGCCGGCAGGCAAGGGCACGCAGATCACTGCGCTGAACTTCGGCGCCACGCCGATCACCGAATCCCTGCACTTGCCCAACATCGCACCTGGGCCGGTGGTGGACATCATCAATGAGCGTGTGGAAGGGGATCTGACGGAGGAGGGCACGTTCACCATTACGCTGGATGCCTATGAAGGGCTGGCCTTGCGGGTGGTGAGCAGTACGCCGATGTAACGGGAGTGACAGTCTCTTACACGCCGGGTTGAAGGACCTTTCAAGGTCGTTCAACCCGGCGTGTGTGCTGTCGGGACAGCGTCAGAGGATCAGCGGTGCTTGTTCTTGTGCTTATGCTTGTTGCCTTTGTGTTTCCCGCCGTCATCCCCCAGGTTGTTGCCCACCGCGCCACCGGCGGCACCGCCCAAGCCTGCGCCGATGGCCGAACCGGTGCTGCCGCCCAGGTGATTGCCGATCACTGAACCACCCGCAGCGCCAACTCCGCCGCCCAGTGCCGCTTCCGCTCGATTGCCTTTGCGCGCGCCCACCGCGCCGCCGGTCGCACCCCCTACGCCAGCGCCGATGGCCGCACCGGTGGAGCCACCGAGCTGCCCACCCACGACATTGCCCAGTACGCCGCCGACCCCGCCGCCCAGAGCAGCGGTGCCATCTCCGGCGGCCGAGGCGCCTTGGGAGATCAGGATGCCCAATGCCAGGGCTGGTAAAGTCATTTTCATTTTTCTTGTACCTCAAGGGCTGTCTCAGGCGCTCACGGGGTAAAGCACGCCTGTGTTGAGATTAGAGCACAAGCGCGAGCCCCGCCGTTCCTGCGATAGCGATATCAGCCAAGAAAATTTTTTTTCGCCCCTTGAAATCCCTTTGAGCGTCCATAAATTTTTGATCACGCGATGCCGAATGCGGGTCGCGTCCTAAATCACTTGGAGAAACTCAGGAGATTTTAAAATGGCTACTACCCTTTCGTTGGCCCCACTGTTCCGTCAATCGGTGGGCTTTGATCGCTTCAACGACCTGTTCGAGTCGGCGCTGCGCAGCGAGGCTCCGAATTCCTATCCACCTCACAACGTGGAAAAGCACGGTGATGACGCCTACCGGATTGTCATCGCAGTGGCTGGCCTGACCGAGGAGGATCTGGATATCCAGGTCGAAAGAGGCGTATTGACGGTTTCCGGCGGCAAACGCGAAACCGACGAGAAGGTCGCTTACCTGCACCAGGGCATCGCCCAGCGTGCTTTCCGGTTGTCGTTCCGCCTGGCGGACCACATCGAAGTGCGCGGCGCGGCCTTGAACAACGGGCTGCTGAGCATCGACCTGCTGCGCGAGGTGCCTGAAGAGGCCAAACCCAAGCGCATCATGATCGGTGGCGAGGCCAAGCCCGAGCTGCGTCAGGTCAGTGTGCAGTAAGGCAATCGGCGGTAGAAAGGCGCTCTTCGGAGCGCCTTTTTTGTGTGCGCGCAGCGTCGCAGCCACAAGGTCGCGGCCTGCGCGACCATTCATTTTGAACTGCCCGCACCGCAGCGTGCCGAAACTCTACAACCTGGAGGAATCAGCCATGACCGAAGAAAAGCGCAAGCAACCCGAAGAGCAAACGCCGGCGCACTCCACCGAAGAGGAGCGTGAGCGACTCAAGGATTTCAACAAGGACGGTATCCCGCCGGGCGCGTGCTGAAAGGCACTCGCACGTTCTGTTTGAACAGCCCACTCAGCCCTGTGCGCAACCGCGCTAGTGAAATAGAGGTGATTTATGGTCGATGACAATAACGGTCCCGCAGCGCCCTATCCCGGACCGCAAAAGCAAGTGCCCGACCTGGGCGAAGGTCATGCGTCAGGCCTGGACCAGGCTGAGTCCGAGCCCAAGCAAGGCACAGGCGAGAAGCCGGAAGATTGGAACCCACCGCCTGGCAATCCCGGATCGGATCAGGACGCCCAGACCGACCGTAACAATGGCGGTGCGAAGTAGTTCGTCGCACAGCATGAACTGACAAAACCCGGCCAAGCGCCGGGTTTTTCGTTTGCAGGCAGCAAGGATGTCTGCTCCCTGAGTAGGAAATGGTGTTCATGAAGAATTATTTAGGTTGCGCCCGCAGGTGATTCCTACTCGATATCCCCCTCGGCTCAGCCGGTTTTCGTGACTGCAGATTAATGCCAAATAATCAGCACGTTAGAAAATATGCAGGCAGTTAACCGGACTTCAGTGCCGTGATTTTTATTAGCTTCCTATCTTTGTTTTCAAGTTGGCTATTCCAAAAAGGTCTTTTGTGGAGAAATCCAAGCCATGTTTTATTGCGGGCGGATGTAACAAATTGTTTCAATTTTCTGCCGTTTTTCGGTACCGACAAGGGGGCTTTCTGTCGGCGAACAGGTGAGTTCCGTTCGTTCCGACGCTGTGGGTTGAGCCTGGGACATTGATGATTTTGCGTGTGTCTGTCCGGCGCACTGCAAACAAGGGATTTGACAATTATCGAGGCTTGAACCCATGAATCATGTGATCAACTCCATACTGGAAAATGCATCAACTCGCCCCTCAATCGGCCATACCAACCCCGCGTTGCTGCACGACGTTCTATGGCGAGCACTGGAGCACGCACTCAAGGCCAACACGGACGATGCCTCCCAAACCCCGCACACCCGCGCCTGCCTGAGGATCTACGCTGAAATCGATACGCTGGCGTATCTGGACAAGGCAGATTCGAAATTGGCCGCTGCCCTGGGCAAGGCGTTCTTTGAATCGCGCTCCAGCAAAGACGTCGAGGCGTTCTGGAAGTTGTTGCTGATCAAGCAACTGCTGTTCGAAGTGTCGGTCAGGAGTGTGGCGACCCAGATTGCTTCACAAGCCAGCCTGCCTCGTCAGTTGCTCACGCTCGATCCGCAGTTGATTGCAGCGCCGTCGGGGGTAAATATCAGCCTGGGCGTGCTGTGCAAAGAGACCGACCAGCTCAAGCATTCCGTTGTGCTGGTCCTGCAGAAACTGGCACAGCACATCGAGGACCGTGGCCTCAAAAAGCCTCAAGTTACTTCGCAGATCCTGCTGGAGCTGTACAACGCTGTGTGGTCGGGCAGCAATGGCACCGATATCGAGTCACAGCTTTTTTACGCCGACAGTGTGTATGACGCGTTGCCCGACGTGCATCACGCCCTGGGCCTGGCGCCGCAGGCAAAATGGCTGACGTTGTTCACCTGGTTATACGGCGACAAGGATGGGCGCCCCTATGACACCAACCAGCACACCGAAACCCTGGTGCTGGCGCTGGAAACGGCGCTGCGCAATCGCTACATCGCTGATATCGACGGCCTGATCAAGGACGGCGGCGCACGGCATCGCCTTGAAGAGATCCGTGCACGCCTTGGCACGGATCATCCCGAGCATTTCGAGCAACCGGCCGAACTGATCGATGCACTGAGCAGCATCCGTTTTACCCAGCCGGCCGCCATCGACCGTCTGCTGCTGCGGGTGCACGCGTTTGGCTTTCACTATCTGGATATCGAGTTTCGTGAAAACGCTGAGATGTTCAGCAGCGTGGTCGATGAGATTCTGTCCAGCCAGTGGCTGGAAACCATCGGCCTGGGTCAGGGCCGGCACTATCACGAACTGGATGAGCGTGCGCGTCAGGCCGCGCTTGAGGTCGCGCTGGATGGCGGAACGGCCCAGCCGCCCGCTGCCTTGTGGCAAGCGTATCTGCAACGCACCACGCCGCTTTACACCCGCAAAGTCGAGCAATACGCCGGCCAGGATTACATTGCGCTGATGGAGCAGGACCCGAGCTATATCCGCATGCACGATGCGCGCAACGCGGTGGAGCGGTTTGAAATGATCGACCGTTATCGCGACCGCATGAAAATCCACGGGATCGCCGAGTACACCTCGGCCCTCAGCGCGCTGGAGGTGCTGTTCCTGATGAAAGCGGCCCAGGTTCGGGACGGGATCGACATCGCCCTGCAACCCGAAGACCTGGCAGGTGCCGAGCGCACGCTGGCCACGGTGCATGAGGTGTACGAAAACCCGGTGTACCGCCAGCACCTGGCAACGCGCGGCAACCGCCAATACATCACGTTCGGCCCCAGCGACACCGGCAAGCAGGGCGGCAAGGCCATGCACAAGCTGAACATGGCGATTGCCAACCAGCACAAGCTGATTGCGGCCCGCTACGGCATCGAGGTGGTCGTCCACGTCATCATGGGCGGGGAACACGCACGCTGTAACGGGGTGATCGCCGAGACCTTGCAGGAGTTCGGCGCGCTGGAGGGCCCGGAAACCCGGTTCATGCTGGCCGGCTGCGCGGAGATGCGCGCGCATCTGCTGAGCCGCAACCAGTCCGTCAACTTTCTCAGCCAGCTGTACCGGATGCACGCCGAGCCCCTGCCGCAACCGTCCGAGGCGGTCATTGCCGGCAGGATTCAACGTTGGGGGGAGGTGGTGCGCCGCTACCAGGCGACATTCTTCGAACACCCGGCGCTGCCTTCCCTGCTGCGCGACCTGGCGCGATTCGATGTGGTCAGGGCCACCGCCAAGGGCACCCGGCCGCCTTCTCGGATCTTCAACATCAAGGTGTTCGAGTCGCGTCCCGATGCCATTCGTGCGATTCCCTGGACCCGCGCCTTGCTGGCCGGTGGGTTGCACAGCGAACTGATCGGCGTCGGGCAGTTCGCGCAGGAGCCGGCAACGCAGCTGTCGAAGGCTTTCAACGAGGATGAGAGCTTTCACACCTACGTCAAAGGCATGGCCTACGCCATTGCACGAACCGACCTCAAATGCGCCTGGCTGACTCTGACCGGCAGCATCCCGGAAAAGGCCCACATCCAGGCGCTGGCGCACGCCCTTAAGACCGAAGCCGTCGGCACCGCCGAACAGTTGCTGGCCAGCCTGCACCTGGAAGTGATTGAAGGTAAGCGCTTCGTGTACAAAGCCACCACCGGCACCGAGCCGGCGGACCCGTGGAAAATCAAGGAAGGCAGCCTGCTCAACCTGTGGCCCAGCCTCAAGGCCGAGGTCTACCGCAAGGAAAAGAACCTGCGAATCTACCGGTTGTTTCTGATCTACGCCAAAAGCAATCCCGCGTTCATCCAGTCGTCATCGCTGAATGATTTCTATAGCGGGTTCCTCGCGGCCGTGAGTACCGACGCAGGCCTGGTCGATCCTACAAGTGCCCACCATTTCACCTGGTGATCAACCCCGATGGTTAACCCCGATGCCTGGGGCAACCCGGGTATCGGCAGGCGCTACCCTCCCAAGAGGATCCACTGTATGCCATTGACCACCCTGATACTGGATGCCCCCGGGCCGCCGTTACTGTTTGAGGAAGTCGATCGCTTTCTCGAACTGGGCCTGGCCGTCACCCTCAACCTGCACTATTTCGCCGACAAAGAGCACATTCAGCAGCACTACGGCACGCGCATTGACTATGCCGAGATCAACTGCCATGACGAGCCGGCCTTTATTGCCGCCGTAAGTCGGGCAGGGGGCTACAGCGTGTTCAAGACGCGCCTGAACATCCCCTTGGGCGCCGGCCTGATCCGCGCCGCCGCCTCGTCCGCTCTGGCCACCCCACTGCGCGCCATTGCCCAGGCCGGCACGGGGGTCAATCATATTGATCGGTTGGCGTGCGAGCAGTGGGACGTGGCGATACTCAATACGCCGGGTTCCAACGCGGTCGCTGTTGCCGAATACGTCGTCGCCCAGGCGCTGTTTCTGTCGCGCGACCTGGATGACTACAACGCCGCAACGCACAACGGCCACTGGGCAAAAGGCACCTTGGCACCGGCCCCCGAATACGCCGAACTGACGCTTGGTCTGGTAGGCACCGGCAGCATCGCCCGGCAGGTGGCGCACAAGGCAGCGGCACTGGGCATCAAGGTGATCGCCACCGGATCCGAGCGTTTTACCGAACCGGTGGCGCGCAGCCTTGGGCTTGAACGACGGGCAGGGCTTGAACAGTTACTGGCCGAGGCGGACATCGTCTCGCTCCACGTACCGCTCACCCCGCAGACCCGAGGCTTGTTCGGCACTGCCCAGTTCCGCCAGATGCGCCAGGGATCCATCCTCATCAATACCGCGCGCGGCGGGATCGTCGACGAGCAGCAGTTGGCCGCCTTCATGCGCCAGTTTCCCAGGCATATCAAAGCGGTGGCCATCGATACCTTTACCCTGGAGAAAGACCGCTTCGACTCGCCATTGACCACAATTGCCAATGCGCAATTGACGCCGCATATCGCCGGCAATACCACCACGGCAATCCGGACAGCATCACGCCAGATCGTCGACAAGATCCACGCATTCAGTGTCGCCACCACCGCGCGTTAACCCACAGGACACAAGGAAGGCCCCATCATGCAAACCTCTATTTTTACCCGCCTCGACGCCCTGAGCTGTACCGACCTCAGCGATGCGATGGACCGCCTCGGCATCGTTTGCCAATGCACCGACATCATGCCCCTGGACCGCACGTTCAAGCTCACGGGCAAAGCCTGGACCCTGCGCTACGGCCCTATTGGTCAGGACGGCGGCTCGGTCGGCGATTACATTGATGACCTCGAAGCCGGCCAGGTGGTGGTGATCGACAACCAGGGGCGGCAGGACACCACCGTGTGGGGAGATTTGCTGACCTCTACCGCCTCGCGCAAACACCTGGCGGGCACGGTGATTGACGGCATCTGCCGCGATGTTGACCGTGCGTTGGAACTCGACTACCCGATCTTCTCCCGAGGCAACTGGATGCGCACCGGCAAGGACCGCGTGCGTGTCGAAGCCATCCAGGCGCCCGTGACGCTGGGCGGCGTCAGGGTACAACCGGATGACTGGTTGCGCGGTGATGGTGATGGCCTGGTGGTGATTCCCGCCGGTTCACTGAGCCAGGTGCTGGCCGTGGCCGAAGAAATCCACCAGGCCGAAGAGCATATTCGTGCGGCTATCGAAGCGGGCGTACCGCTACGCCAAGCCCGCGCCGATTACGGCTACCACGCCTTGCAGACGCCGCGCCGCTGATTGAGCACCAACAGAAGCCGCAGTGGGTGCGGCTTCTGTGTTCACAGAGGGGCCGCAGTACTTGGTTGACATCCAACAACCCGGTCGAGAACTTGATCCGGCCGTGAGCGCTTGGGCGGTCGAACGGGTTGTTTGCTGGGTCGCTGCGCAGCGGCAGACGGGCGGCGGCGATCATGAGCTTGATCCAGTCTGCGCGGATCAGTTGTTGTGTCTGCGCCTGTCAGGCTTGGCAACTAATTCAACAGGAATTCGTTCTGTTGCGTCATTTGCAAAGCAGTCTTCTCCAAACGCAGTAAAAATTCTTTCCGTGGCTGGCCTCCGCCATATCCGGCGAGTGCACCATTTGTCGCTATGACACGGTGACAGGGCACAACAATAGATAAGCGATTGTGTCCATTTGCATTGCCCACCGCTTGGCTTGCACCTGGCTTACCGACGGCCCTGGCGATGGCACCGTAGGTTGAAACGGTTCCATAGTCGATTTTCAGAAGCTCTGCCCACACACGTCTGTCAAACGAGCTGCCTGGCATATGGAGCGGTACTGAAAACCTTTTCAGCTTTCCATCAAAATAAAGTTTTAGTTGAACTTCGATCTGCTTGATGTAGGGATGCTCGCCAGGCGCAATTGAATACCCATGACGCCCACGCAGTTCGTTTAATTCAGCGGTCAGGGCCGGGCGGTCAAGAAATTCGAGGAGTACCAAACCTCGTTCCTCTGCCATGGCAATCATTGGGCCCAACGGTGTCGTCAGATGGCGATAAAGCAGGAGCGACGTCTCAGCTGCCTTGCCGGGGGGCATTTGAAATGTTTTTTTGAAAGCATCTCTAAAGCCACTCAATGACTCGTATCCTGAGTCAAATGCTGTGTTATCCAGCGTTTCGCCCGAGGAAATCCGGCCTAGGGCGATACCGAGCCTTCTAGAACGCATCCATGCATGAAAAGTCATGCCAAAATTTTGTTTGAACCACCTGCGTAAGCGTAACGGATCGATACCACGCGTCGTTAGTTCGGCATCACTCCAGCGAGCGTCAGGTGATGCGGATACAGAGGCCAGTAGCCCCTTGACCCAATCTGGCGCGCAAGCCGCGAGGTCCAATGGCTTGCATCGTAAGCAAGGCCGATAACCTGCTGCCATCGCTTCGTTTGCCTGCGAAAAAAACTCTACATTCTCGGGCTTTGGCTTACGCGCACCACACGTAGGGCGGCAAAAAATACCTGTAGTTTTGACAGCAGTGAAAAAAACCCCCTCATAGGCGGTGTCGCTGCATAGCATCGCATTCACCATCTCGCTTCTGGGCGGGAGAGCGTGATTGTAAGATCTCATAGACCGTAGCCTCGTCCTCGAATGGGTGTGAAAATCGCTTTAGAGGTGCGGGGAACTGCGGCGATTTTCATGCGGATCACAGATTAATAGAGCGAAGATTACTTTTCGCTGAGGTGTTTTTTTGCGGTCATAAGGCTATTCAGGTCGCTGTAGGTATATGCGTCCAATGGATACTCGAAAAGCTTTCCCGTTCGCAAGAAGCTCTTGGCTATCGCCTTGTTGGCGCCGTATAAGAATTCAGCAATGCTGGAACCGGCGCTCAGCCGTTTGACGCCTAGACTCGTCAATTCATCCATGCCAGGTTGCCCGTTCCAGGCAAGGAGGTTGACGGGTAGCCGCGTTGCCTCGCACAGTGTAGCAATGGCGTTTTCCTCAACCATTCCAGCTGCAAAAATGCCGTCTGCACCTGCTTGCTCAAACAGTGATGCACGCAAGAGGGTCTCTGCCAATTGTCGCGCGGGTTCTACCAAACATCTCAGATAAACGTCAGTTCGTACGTTCACGAACAGGTCGACTCCATGCTTGTTGGCTACGTTCTTTGCCACTTCGATTTTTCGCAAAATCAGATCGGTGCTGCCTGTTCCGTCCTCAATGTTGATTCCAACGGCTCCAGCCCTGACGACGCAGTCAATAACTTTAGCAACCGACTCAAGGTCGTCGGAATAGCCCCCTTCGACATCGACCGTGAGGGGGACTGTGAGCACTCGAACCATTGACTCAACTGTAGTAGTCAGCAGTTTCAGGGGAAGTTGATTGCCATCCTGGTATCCATGCGCCCAAGCAACGGCGGCGCTGCTGGTCGCGACTGCCTTACTTCCTACGCTCTCGACGATACGTGCGCTGCCGGCATCGCTCACGTTGGCGAGTACCAACACATTATCTTGGTGAAGGTTGCGGAAAACCGCACTTAGTGGCGTCATTCAGTGGTACCCCGGTGAGAGAAGACAGATGCAGATCGCGCTATCGTAAGCTGACTAAACCGACGTCTCCACCGAGAAATCGACAGTGATTTAGAGCTGGCGAATAGAGTTTTTGCGGGCTAGGGAGGGCTGCTTCTTGGGGCCGCCTTCATCTACCCACTCAAACCCGTTGTCGATGGGCGTGATTGCCCGATGTGGCCAGATCGCCCGGAAGAAGGGGTTGTGGGCGACCTTCTCTACGCGCGCGTTGATCGGGGCGGCGCGGTCGTTGGCCCAGTGCGTTCGCCATCCCGGCGAACCGGGTCGGCGCGGAGCAGCTCGCCTTGCAGGTGCACAATTGCAACAGCGGTCGTCGGCGCATCGTTGTAACGCGCTATCGCGCTCGTCGCTCACGGCGTTCGCCAGAGCATGTGCCAAGCAGAAGGGGGAGATCGTCGGCAAGGAGGCTGCGCTGCTTCAGGATTGCTGGGTCTTCGGCCGGCGGCACAAAGCGCTCACTCCGGCGCACTGGCGCGCGTTAGTGGCGAAGTACTCCACTCATGAAGAGCGCAAGCACGGCGCCATTATGGAACTTCTGAATTCGGTGAAGACACCAGCGCCGAAGCGCTTTAGGGAATGCGCCGTGCTGACCTGGGCCATTCCTCAGGTTGCCGGCGCCGATGGCAAGCGTTCCGCCGCGGTGCTGCCAGCGGCATGGTACGACATCACCAATTGGGACAATGACGGCAAGCCAGAATCGACCCGGTACCGGTGGCGCTCAACTATCCGCAAGGCGCTCGACGACCGGGTGAACGAGGCGCTAACTGCCGCTCAGGAACTACTTGATGCGCAAGGGCTAATCGAAAGTTGTGCCGCTTAGCAAAAAGCCTTTGCAACGAATGAGAAAATGAGAGAATATTTATTCATCCTGTCGATCTTGCGCGTTAGGGATCTACACTTAAAGCCCGGCACACACGCTGGGCTTTTTTGTGGGTGCCAAGTTGATGTATAGATGAGACTCAGTTTCCAGCCGGATGGAGTCTCTAATGCAAGAATCTCAAGATCAGACCAAAACTGTCGTAGAGGAATTGGATTTACTCAACGATAAAGCTTTCACAAAAACACAATGGGAAGGGCGCCAGACTGATTGGCTATTGCAGTGGCTCGTAAGAAGCTCTAATCAAGCATCATTAAGCATTGGCGTCACTTTATCAGTTGGTGGATCAGTAATATCGGGCAAACTGATCCCCCACGCAGTGTATTTTGAGAGGCTTGCCGAAAGCTTTTCGGCTCCCTTCCGGGAAAAAGGTGATCACAATGCAGATGCCATCCAAGACATAATTCTTGGTTTCAATGTGACCCCCGAATCTGAGTCTTCAGAGGAGGACGCACCCTTCCAGTTCCTTCATCTTGAAAATGCTAGAACTTACTTGGGTACATCGTCACCAATTCCTGGCGAGCCAGGTGCGCTTTGGCGCGGGAAAATTTCGTCAGTAGACGGATTTACGCTTGGAACGATTAGTAATAACGATTAAGCCGTACTGATATGAGTGACGACACTTAAGTATTTTGCTTAATTTCGCGCAGCTTAACTGCGCAATATTAAAGGCCCCGTCATCGTGCGGGGCCTTTTCGTTTTCGGCTCCACCACACCCATTGCTCCGAGCTGGGAGTGCTGTATGAGCCGATTCAATTCCCAAACATGCCCCACGGAGTCGAGCGCATGGAGTATCTAGAACGCCTGCTCGACAAGATCGACAGGTTCGAATTGTTGATTGCGGGCCTGATTGGGGCTGTTGTTGCCAGTGGGTGGCACAAGGATGACTTGTCCGACTGGTGCGCCTGGATGGTGTTCTTGATCACGGGGGTGGCCTGCTCGCTGTACCTGACGAGCATGGTCAGCGCCTACCTGAATGTCACTGAGACCAAGATCGTCGCGGGGATTGGTTTCCTCCTGGGCACGTTCGGCGGTTCTCTCCTGGCAGCAATCAACCGAGCCATCAAAGCCGCTGACCTCTGGGCGCTCATCCGCCAGCGGTTCGGGGGAGGCAACCCATGAATCTTGAATTGATCAACTCCATCACCTGCGGCCTTATCGCGCTGTGGGCCACCTGGTGCGTACTGAGCGGTAAGGTGAGGGACGGCATTCTTGGGAAGCTGATCTACACCACGATCGCCATCACTGGTTTCGTTGTGTCGGTGCGCAGTCAGAATATATTCTTCGGCCCGACCACTGCGGGTCTGACGTTGTATGTCTCCCTGGCCCTGGCCGGCGCCCGCCACATCTTCATGGTCACGTACTGGCAGCGTGTGGAGGTCTGGCTGTGCCGGACGCTGAACTCCGAGCAGTGTATGAGGTGCCCGAAGGCGCCTGAAGGTATCGACCGGCGGAAGCAGTAATTCGCGCCACGTTTTCGAATGCGCCAAGTCGTGGCGCGAGGTTCTCAGATGAGCAACGTAACCCGCTCGCGACAAGCGCTGTCGTTGAGCCGGGACATCAACAACATCCTGGCCGAACTGGATAGCTCCATCGCCAAGACAATCGACGCGGCCAGGTCTGCCGTGCTGCCTCAAGGGCTGATCGTTGCCGAATTGCACGGGCACGCCCCCACACACAAACCCACATCATTTTGAGTTGAATACATCAGGGGATCAGAGTTTTCCTTGAGCCTTGAGACTGTTGAGCATCTGATAAAGCTTATTGAATCGACCTCTCAGGGCCTTTTCGTGATCACTCAAGAATTTGTCGAACTGGTCTTTGTCTTGATCTGCAACTGGTTCCTCCTCTATCCGAAATCCTTCGGGCTGATTGGTGAAAAGGCTTCGCTCAATTTCGACACTTTGCTCATCACGATCGAGGAGAACCTTAGCCAGAAATATTGACGAGTCGATTACCCTGTGCAGCGGTAGCTCTTCGGACTGGCGGGACCATTGATCCTTGTAGCGCATGATCTTTAGTGAAACCTCATTAGCGCACCACTGTGAAATCCCTATTGAAAGGTACCTAGTGTCGGTCTCGCCGTTGCGCCAGCCATCGAACTGCTTGTACGGCATGGCATATATGGGTTGGTGGTCGAGATGCTTAGGTAGGGATGGCGAAACGGCGTAGTTTTGTTTTGCGGCAAACTCTTCAATTGGCATAAGGAACGAACCTTGTTGTGTCGAGGGGGGTGGCTTGCCGCAGATTAGCGCGGCACTTGTCCTATAGGTCTTCGATGCCTGTCAGCTCTCTCTTGTGCTTACGGTCCAAGTCAATGAAGTAATCCGAGGGTTCTTGCGTTGTAAGTGTGACGTATCGCTCCGACTCTTCACGGCTCAAGCCCTTAAAGACTTCATTGCCGTCAGCACCAGTGTCTAGAGCGTTTTGCAGGCTCAGTATTTTCCTGTTCCACCCATCAATATTTAGCATTCGCTTGCCCTGTTTAGTTTGTCGCAGGCCGCCATGGCTTCGTCCTTAGTGAGATAAGGACCGCCAATGTAGTCGCCGTCTGCGAGCGAATCTTCAACTCGAAAACAGGACTGTTGGATTGGCTTGCTTGGAGGGGATTGGCCAAGCTCAAGCGCGAACATTTCAGAGTGCGGCACGTTTACGACGCTGTATCGGCTCGACATGGAGCATTCCTTGCTGATGAGTTGATCCTTACCAATACCGGCAACCAGCCACCATTTCAAGCTGAAGGTGCTTCATGGACAGGCCATTCCCTCCATCGTCACTGCTTGAGCTGTCCGACCTCCCCGAGTTCGGCATCCGCCTGACACCAGCGCCTGAGGTTTGGAACTGGCTCCAGTCCGAGATCCTCATCGGCATCGGCAGCATCCACAACGAAGACCATGCCCATCTACTGGATGCAGACATCCGGGTCATGTGGGCATCGTCGAGCTTCGCCAAGCAGGGCCGCACAGTCCTGGGCCAGGCCGAGCAGGTAGCGTTCCGCGCTGGCGGATGAGTGCGCCGTGAAGCGCAACGAGCGCAACCTGCCCAAACCGAGCGGCATGGTTGAGGCTGAAAAGCTCGACGGCGCCGGCAACAAGTACCTGTACGAGAACTACACGAACCGGGCTCAGTACGAGCATTGGGTGCGTGACTCGTTGCGTTCAATGATGGGCCTGGTCTCGCGGCTTATACCTGAGATCGAACTACCTGCCGGCCTGAAAGGGCTGGAAGACAACGCCACTGCCGACGGCTTCGGCCTGAAGCAGTTGTTCTTCCGCATGGTGCGCCAAGCAATTTCCCACGGCCGGGTGCCGCTGGTGGTGAATATTGACGAGAGGCGCGTAAAACACGCCAGAACGACCAGCACGCCACGTTGCACAGCATCGTCATCACGGTGGCTGAGGCGGTCGAGCAGGGCTTGCGGTACGCAGCCGAGTGGAAGGGCTACGACCCCAAGCAGGTCAAGTTCAAGGTGAATCCTGAGTTTGTGACCCCTGTAGTTGACGCCCAGGTTCTCGCCGAGCTGCTTAAGGGCGTGATGGCCGGCACGATCAGCGCCGACACCTACTGGCAATACCTCACGCTGTCCGAGACGTTCGTGCCCTTTGAGCTTGAGTGGGGCCAGGTACGGCTGGCGGTGGAGCTTTACGCCGCAGAGCAGGGCTTCCAGATTCAGGAGCCGACACATTGCAATGAGCCGAATGGCCGGCGCACGCGGCTCAACCGGGATACGCCAGGCCTGCGAATGCGCCCGCCGCCATACGCGCCAAGCAGGACGCAGTTCGCCGATCACCTGGTGATGCGCGGGCTTCAACTCGTTCGATAAGTCATCGTTGAGCTCCCTACCATCTGCTGATATAAGGCTCCCTTTTTAAAGGGAGCGGAACAATGAATTGGATGCTTGGAGTGATTCTGCTGGTTGCGTGCGTCACGAGTGCAAGTCTCGGACTTACAGCTGGGATCAATTTGAATCCGGCGTCTACTGTCACGTACGTTTGGGATTGGAGTGCTGCAGGTGGATGGGTTTCAGGTATTGGAACCCTATTGGCTGTTATTGTCACGCTGTGGCAAGTTCGACGCCAGCAGGAGCGGGAGAAGCCCAGCGTAAAAGCGCAGCAAGACTTTGAGCTTGAGGCTAACTCTCTTTCAGTAGCACTCGTATCTACCGGCCTGGTGCCGTCAACCATCCTGAGCGCGCATCTCTCCTATAACGGAGGGGGAGCGCGGATAGATTTTTCTCATCATTGCCCCCATAGCACTGTCTACCCGCAACGTCTTGATCGAGGCGAGGTGATGAGCCTTTTATCGCTGAAAGATGTCAATTTCTACATGTTGGGTAGAAGCATCGTTGACCCGATCGTGGGCGCCTTAGAGGCTAAGGGCGAGCGGCCGGCAGTTCATGGCGTGGGGCTAAACCAAAAGTTTTTCGATGAGCTGAACTCAATATCCTCACGTGGCGCCACTCTGATTGTAAAAACGGCTTACGGGGTAGAGGAGTTCCCTTTTTCTCAGGATGCACTACGTGCGCTTCTCAAATATGCGATTGACGACGAGCTCATTCTGGCGAAACAACAACTTGAAAGTTGGAGCAGAGAGGACCGCAAGCTCTCCAAGATGCTTGCGGAAGAGCTGCAAAGGTGTCAAAGAAACGAAGACAAATCTGAATGACCCTTTAGGGGGGGTTAATAGACCAACTATAGAACCTTTGAGCACTGGTCGGGTGGTGCGGTTGAAATGGTAGATGTACCAGGCAAGTGAGCAATTGCCCGGCCTCGCACTGGGCTTTTGCATCTGTGAATATTGAAATCAGATACCATTGGAGCGGAAACGCATGGAAGTGAGCACCATTCAAAATGAGTACCGAAAGCCAGACAACCTAGCCGGACTGGGGCGTCGGCTTGGAGGGCAGTGGATTGACTCGTTAATTAGTGTCTTTATGCTATTTTTCGTCGGGCGCGCGGCTGAGTTTCTTGGTTTTTCTCCAGATGTGGTCGCGATCTTAGCGTTCGGCTCTGCTGCGGCGTATTACCTGTTCTCCGACGCAATGCCCAACGGTCAAAGCGTGGGTAAAAAACTGTTGGGGATGTCAGTAATTGACGAGCGCAGCCACCTTAATTGCAATCTATATCAATCCTTCATGCGAAACATCACTACGCCTATTCTGAGCATTTTTGACTGGATATTTATCTTCTTTGGTTCACGGAAGCGCTTAGGAGACATGCTCGCATCCACCATAGTAGTCCGATTTAAGCAGCTGTAACTATTGTAGGTCTGCCAAACCAAAGAGGGAACGACATGCGCGTGGTGTTGCATTTTATCCCAGACGGGTGGACACATGTATAGACTTGATCGCTTGAACGGCCTGCTGCGAGAGCAGGACTGTGTGATGTCAATTGACATCAAATTCAACGAATTCAAATACGATTTGGAGTTGGTGCTGTCTGCCAATGAGTCAGGTTCGGACGCGGTATCGCTAATTTTTCATGATGTCAGCGCTCTTGAGTTGAACGGATTCGGTGGCGGCCTGACCCAGTTCATGCATCTTGAGGCCTCCCGTGTATATGATGGCCTCGACAGAATTCGGTATGAAATCAGAGATCTGAGTGGCGGGAAGATCTCGTTCAGTTTTTTCAATTTTAGCGGGTCAAATATTCAGGGGTGATCATTCGGATTTTGATAGCGGCGGTAGCGGTGGCGATGCTGGCGGGGTGTATGGCACCAACGATGAACGAGGCCCGCCAAGAGGGGCCATACAAAGTGTTGACCTCAAAAAAATCCGACGCTGTACTGGCTAAGTGCGTTCATTACGAGTGGCAGAACCAGCCAATATTCGGGGCGTACGCCTGGCGCAACGCTTCAGCCGGGGCGCGATAATGGATATACGGTCTTTACAGAAGGCTCCCAATATTTCGTGGACATTCAGCCGCAGGGTGCTGAGTTCGAAGGCACGCCAACCGCGCGCGACATCTACCTCGACAACACCCCCCTGCAAGACCCTCAGGGCAACATGAACTTCCCAAACGTGAAGTGGGAGTGGCGTACCGGGGCCGTGGACCAAAGCTATATCCAGGGCACCCCTTCGATTGAGAACGAAACCACGATCAGTACCGAGCTGCGCAGTGGGACGCCATGGGTGCGTGCCATCAGCAACACACCCAGCTTTGCGCTGTGCGCGTCCGTTTTGCGTGGCCTGCGCTTCAGTCAGTGGACTCTGGCGGAAACGTCAACGGCAAGGGGAACGCTTCGTTCTGCTAGCGTGCCCACCAATCCCGACGGGGGTATGCGTCGGGAGATGATGAGCCAGAGCTACACCACCAAGCTGGACCAGCTTTGGGCTGTAGCCTGCAAGTAGCTGTTATTCAGGACTCATCAATACCGCCAGAGTCAGTTTGATGAAATCCTCGTTATCGTCGATGGCTTGAAGGGCGCCACGAACATTATCCGCTATCTCGGCAGAGCCACGCTGCTCCACCCAGTTGGATAATTCCATGATGGACGCCTCAAGGGCGAGTTGGTTTTCTTAGAGTTTGGAAAGCAGGGAAGGGATCAAATCGGAATTGGGCATGGCTAGTTCTCCGTGAGGTAAACAGCGTAGCAGGGAGTGCTGGCAGCGCAATAACCGCAATGAGGTTCAGGAAACAGCCCCGCTAGAACGCGGGGCGTTACCACTCTTCACTTACCGAGTTTCTTGCGTACGTCGTCAACCATTGGACCAACAGCTTTCACTGCATCTTTGAGCTGTTGCTCAGTTACACCAAACTCTTTGGTCCAATGCTTCACCTCCCAAGCTTCCGAGGTGTTTACTCGAGCACGATCCTGCGGGCCGCGGTTTTTCAAATCGTCAGACATAATTAGCTCCTTACGGGATAGCTTGGAAGCGCCCAAGCCTATCTCGATAGAACGTTAGTACAGGACGGTAGTTCGGTCTGATAAAGAGGTGGGGAATTCGTTCGGCAGGACGCCAGGGGAGGGGGAATTGCGGAGCAGATCTCAGAATTGCGGAGCAAAAAAGATAAGGGCCTGCCCAGGTTTCCCCGGCAAGCCCTTGATATCTATGGTGCCCGAACCCGGAATCGAACCGGGACGCCCTTACGAGCGGGGGATTTTAAGTCCCATGCGTCTACCAGTTTCGCCATTCGGGCGGTAGCGCGGTGCAGCAGGGTTGCGAATATATAGATCCCGACGCTTTGGCGCAACCTCGATAGATCCTTTACTGCACAAACACCGGTCTGAAAAAACCTGCCAGATCAGTGATCTACGCTGCGAGGCAGGCTCCGTTCAGTCAATCAGCGCGAGCAGGTCGGTGTCGCCCACGTCCACGCCGGCTTGACTCAATAATGTGGTCACTTGGCCGCGATGATGGGTCTGGTGGTTGAAGAAATGCATCAGCAGGCCGAAAAACGGTTTTTCAGACGCTACGCCGCCCATGGTGTGGTAACTCAGTCGCAGGTCCAGGTGGGCTTCGCGCAAGCTGTGGGCCCAATCGAGGATGAGTTGATCCAGCCACGCACGATGGGCCGAGAGTTCACGGATGTCTGCGAATGCCAATTGCCTGAGGTCGCCGGGTGTGGCGATGGCGTTCAAGGGCGCCAACGCGCTGAACCCCGCCGGGTGCTGGGCAAAGCGTTTGAGCCAGACGGTGTCGCCCAGTGCCAGGTGATTGAGGGTGCCCAGGATCGAGCCAAAAAATGCCTGCCGGTCCGCAGTCAACGCCGCGTCTGTGAGCGTGCCGGCAGCCTCGTAGACCTTGCGATTCATCCATTGATTGTAGTTGGCCATCAACCCGATGTGCTCGATTCGGTTCACCTGGGTTCTCCCTTGAGGTGGTGGTGGCACCATCATAGAGCTTGCCCGCCCGGCGGTCATGGTGTTCCATCGGCGGCGAACTATGGTTGATTAATGCCACTAAGCGCCTGGGAGGGCGACACCATGAATACCGGCGATCTATTGGAACAACTGTTGCGCGGCGCAGGGCAGGGCGGCGCTTCTTCGGGCGGCGGTTTGGGCGGGGTGCTTGGCGGACTGCTCAAGGGCAACCGCGCCGGTAATGCTTCGGGCGGCGGCCTCGGCGATTTATTGGGTGGGCTCGGCGGCATGCTGGGCGGTGGCGCGGCTACGCGTCCAACACAAGGGCGCGCCGGGGGGATGAACTACGCCGCGTTGGCTTCTCTCGGGATGATGGCCTACAAGGCGTATCAGGCCTGGCAGAGCCAGCAGGCGAGCCAGGCGCAACCCGCTTTCCAGACAGCCGACCAGCTCTCGGGCGCGCAAGTCGAAGCGCACAGCCATGCAGTGCTGCGCGCGCTGATCGCTGCCGCCAAAGCCGATGGCCACATTGATGAAAAAGAGCAGCAGCTGATTTCCAATGAGCTGGGCAAGCATACTGACGACCCGCAATTGCAGGAGTGGCTCGACGCTGAAGTCGCCAAGCCGCTGGATGCTGCGGATTTCGCCGAGTTTGCCGCAGACCCGGCGGTGGCGGCCGAGGTGTATCTGGCCAGTGTCCTGTTGGTCGATGACCAACAGGATGCAGAGCGCAATTACCTGGACGACCTGGCGGGGCAACTGCACATCGATCCGCAGTTGCAATTGCACCTTGAGCAGCAGGCCAAGGCCTAAAACCTCAGCGTTGCCGCCGTGGTCAGCCACTGGTCACGCTCGCCGATCAGGCTGCGCCCGAGCACCAGGTCCACGTCGACAGACTCGCCGACGTGGAATCGCGGTCCGGCCTGCCAGGCCTGATCGCCGCCTTCCTGGCCGTAGCGCTCGGCGAGCAGCGTGAGGACCTCTGCCACGCGATATTCAAACCCCGCGCCCCAAGTCAGGCGCTGCTGCTGGTCCCCGTCGTTGTAGGCATGATTCCAGCCGACATTCAGATTCAGGCGTAAAGCGTCCAGGGCTTGCCACGTCAACGGCAGGTTGAAGTCAGCGCCATCGAATGTGTGCTGTCTGTCCAGGGCAAAGTGCGCCCCGGCGGCAATCGCCAGTTCGAGCCCCCAGTCGTCTCGCGACAGCACCTGTACCTTTATTTGCGGGCTGACTTGAGTTTCGCCTTTGCCCTCGGCAGTAGCGCGCGACAATGCCGTTCCCCACTGCACCGAGGGCATCTCGTTGAACGTACAGGCCGGCGACACGGTTTGGTTATGTGTAGCGCCGGCGTGCCGGTTGGCGGTGTACCAGGCGTCGACATTACATTCGCCAGGGGCATTGATGGCGCCATCGTCCACCACATAGGCGCCGCCTGCCGCATGAGCCTTCGCAAAAAACACCATGAGCAGGACGACACCCAGGCTCACCCCGATGAATATCAGATTGCGCTGCAACGCACGGCGCTTGGCCGGCGGCAACAGCAGCAGGGTAGGACGCACACTGCGCGAGTGACGCGCGCGGTATTTGGCAAACCCGTCCGCCTGCTTTGGCTTGTGATGGTTGTGCATGATGCACCTCGCTTGAATTTCAGCTTTCTACGCTCAGCACCGAAATGCCGCTGGCTTTGGCCTGGCAGACCAGCTCCGAGGTGTCGTCACCACCCGGCAGGGCGATGATCACGTCGGGGCGGCTGTCGGCCAGCATGAAGTGGTTGCGCTGGCGTTCCGCCTGCTTGCCGTGGCGTTGCCAATTCGGCGGATAGCGCACCACGTCAATCGCGTTTTCGCGGGCCCATTCCTCGATGTCGCTGCCCAGGAACTGGTTGCCGCCATGGATCAGCACCTGCACCGGGCGCAGGCGGTGGTAAGCGTCCAGCACCTGGCGGGACTTTTTGCTGTCGGCGTAATGCCGACCTGCACAGATCAACACGCGCATGAGTAAATCCTTGTGTTGCACGGTGAGGGTCGGGCGACCTTCACCGTTTGAACGGAGGGGGTCAGTACCACTGCTTGAAGCGGCGGATGTAAATCGTCTTCATCAGTTGGGCGACGCAGCAGTAGGCGAGCAGGGTGCCCACCAGCCATGGGAAGTACGCCAGCGGCAGCGGTTGCAGGCCCACCAGGGTGCCCAGGGGCGAGAACGGTACGTAGATGCCCAGGGCGATGACGATGCCGGTCATCATCAACACCGGCCAGGCGGCCGTGCTCTGGAAGAACGGGATCTTGCGGGTGCGCAGCATATGCACCACCAGGGTTTGCGAGAGCAGGCCCTCGATAAACCAGCCGGACTGGAACAGGGTCTGCATTTCCACGCTGTTGGCCGAGAACACGTACCACATCAGGGCAAAGGTGGTGATGTCGAAGATCGACGAGGTCGGCCCGATCCAGATCATGAAGCGACCGATGTTTTTCGCGTCCCACTTGCGCGGCTTGGCCAGGTATTCCTTGTCCATCTTGTCCCACGGCAGGGCCAGTTGGGAGATGTCGTACATCAGGTTTTGCAGCAACAGGTGAATCGCCAGCATCGGCATGAACGGAATGAACGCACTGGCCACCAGCACCGAGAACACGTTGCCAAAGTTGGAACTGGCGGTCATGTTCAGGTACTTCATGATATTGCCGAAGGTCTCGCGGCCTTTGAGCACGCCTTCTTCGAGCACCATCAAGCTCTTTTCCAGCAGGATGATATCGGCCGATTCCTTGGCGATATCGGTGCCGCTGTCCACCGAAATACCCACGTCGGCATCGCGCAGGGCCGGCGCATCGTTGATCCCGTCGCCGAGGAAACCGACGGTGTGGCCGTTGGCTTGCAGCGCCTTGAGCACCCGTGATTTCTGCAGCGGGGTGAGCTTGGCAAACACCGTGCGTTCTTCCACGCAGCGCAGCAGCGTCGCGTCGTCCATCGCTTCGATTTGCGGCCCCAGCAGCGGTTGGCCGGGCTCGAGGCCGACCTGGCGGCAGATCTTGCTGGTCACGACCGCGTTGTCGCCGGTCAGCACTTTGACCGCCACACCGATCTGTTGCAGCGCGGCAATCGCCGGGCCGGCCGTTTCCTTTGGTGGATCAAGGAACGTCAGGAAACCATGGATCACCAGATTGCGTTCATCGGCGGTGGTGTACTGCTGGCGCGCCAGCGCTGCAGGGATGGTGCGGGTGGCGACGACCAGCACGCGAAAGCCGTCTTCGTTGTAGTCATTGGCGATCGCCAGCAACTGCTCGCGGCGGCGCTCATCCAGCGGTACGGCGGCGCCGTTTTCCAGGGCGTGGGTGGAAATGCTCAGCATTTCTTCCACGGCGCCCTTGCACACCAGCAGATGATCGCCGGCGGCGTCCTTGACCATGATCGACAGGCGCCGGCGGACGAAATCGAACGGCAATTCATCGACTTTGCTGTAGGCAAACGGCACTTCGAACTTGGGATTCTGCGCAGCGAACTGCACCACGGCCTGGTCCATCAGGTTCTTCATGCCGCTCTGGTGAAAGCTGTTGAGCCAGGCCAGGGACAGCACCGCATCATCGCGCTGGCCAAAGGCATTGACGTGATGCTCCAGGATGATCTTGTCCTGGGTCAGGGTGCCGGTCTTGTCGGTGCACAGCACATCCATCGAGCCGAAGTTCTGGATCGCATTGAGGCGCTTGACCACCACTTTGCGCCTGGCCATGGCCGTGGCGCCTTTGGCCAGGTTGGCGCTGACGATCATCGGCAGCATTTCCGGGGTGAGGCCTACCGCAACGGCGAGGGCGAACAGGAAGGCATCGCCCCAATCACCTTTGGAGAAACCGTTGAGGAAGAACACAATCGGCACCATCACCAGCATGAAGCGGATCAGCAACCAACTGACGCTGTTCACGCCACGGTCGAACGCGGTCTGTACCCTTGAGCCGACAATCGCCTTGGCCAGCGAGCCGAAGTAGGTGCGCGGCCCGGTGGCGACCACCACGGCCTTGGCCCGACCGCTGACCACATTGGTGCCCATGAAGCAGATGTTCGGCAGGTCGAGCAGGTTGCCCTGGTCGGCAGGCAGTGGGGACGCGGACTTTTGCGTGACATCGCCGAGGGTGTCGTATTTTTCCACCGGCAAGGCTTCACCGGTGAGCACCGCCTGGCTGATAAACAGGTCGCGGGATTCGATCAGGCGGATGTCGGCGGGGATCATGTCGCCGGCCGACAGGTGCACGATGTCGCCGGCGACCAGCTCGCGCATCGGCACTTCGCGCAGGGTCGGCCGGGCGCCCACCTGTTCGCGACGCAGCACCGTGGCGGTGGTGCGCACCATCGCCTTGAGCGCCTCGGCGGACTTGGCCGAGCGGTGTTCCTGCCAGAAACGCAGCAGGCTGCTGAGCAGCACCATGGTCATGATAATGATGACCTTGGTAGGGTCGGCTTCTTCGCCGTCCTGCATCGGCAGCCAGCAATCGGTGATGAAACTGATGCCGCCCAGGGTCAGCAATACGTAGATGAAAGGATTGTTCAGTGCCTGCAGGAACTGGACGAGGGCGTGAGGCGGCTTGTCATGGGCCACTTCGTTGTAGCCTTCGCGGTGCAGGCGCGCCGAGGCGTCCAGTTCGGTCAGGCCATCCTGGGTGGCGCGTACGTTGGCCAAGGTGGCCGACAGGCCGTTGCGGGCTTCGCGGGCGGCGCGCATCGACAATCTGGTGTTGTCGTCGATGCCTTTTTTCTGCGGCAGTGGCGTGTTTTTTACGGCGCTCATGGTGTGTACTCCTGTCGCCAACTCTCGACAAAACATACCCGTTACTTGCCTGTTTACAGGCGAGCGAAAGCATGCCGAGCCGCGAACTTCGCGATCGGTTTAAATAAGATCTGGATAATCACTTACCGTAAATGCTGAGCACGCGTTTATTAACGTGCGCGCAGCAATTCACGACTGGATAAGTTCACAAGGAACTCCAGTGCATCAATAAGAAAGTTACTGTTTCCAGTCAGGTCAGGCGGCGCGAGCGCTCACGTAAGAACCGAGCATCACGCCCGTGCGGGCCAGGCTGGAAACGCTGGGTCTTTGCGGGTCCTGAGGGTCGGCGTGATCCGGGTGCTGCACCCACTGGCCGCTTTGCGGGCAGGCACGCCAATGGCCCAGCGGGCGGGCCGGGTGCACTTGCAGGGAGGATGAAACAAACGCTGCGGGGGCAGGGGGCAAGCCTGCGGGCGCACGGCACTGCTTGGTGCGCAGGGCGGCGGCAAGGGTGCGTACATCAAGTAAAACATGGGTTTGGAAGGTCATAACACACCTCGGGACCGGACACGCGACCGGCGAGGCAGTTACGGTGGAGCATCAAGCTCTAGCGCAGCTTACCGGGCCTGGAAGGCGAGTCCCGTCATGTTCTGGGTTTGGCGCCCGACGCCCGCTGAGGCGGTGCTCGGACAGCGACTAGATACTGTGTCCATTGGCTTCTTTTGTGAGGTTTAAAAAAGGCCCCTGTGGCGGGCAGGGGCAATTTACTCAGGCAGTTACAGAATGTCAACGCATGGTTAATTAAATGATCGGGTATTCAGAGTTGGTTCAGATAAGTGTGCGCTCATTTAACTTCAAATATCGCGTGCTGTAATAGGACGCTCTGAGCGAGTACCGGCACTGTGTGGGAGGGGGGTTGCTCCCGATAGAGGCATATCAGTCAAATAGGTGTACCTGACGCACCGCTATCGGGAGCAAGCCCCCTCCCACAGTTTTGATCGTCTTCGACATGGACACCGGTCGGTTAGGAAGCGATGCGGTCCAGTTCGATCTTCAATTGGGCGGGACTGATAGTTGCAAACGGCAAATGGAAAAAAGCCTGGCAACGGCTGATGATGATCGCCAGCGTTTTCTGGAACGCGGCCTCCACGCTGGCCTCATCCCCCTTAACATCTGACGGGTCCTCCAGGCCCCAGTGGGTTTTCACGCAAGGTCCGAAATACACTGGGCAGGCTTCACCCGCAGCCTTGTCGCACACGGTGATTACCACGTCCGGCGGGCTGCCTTCGAACGCCTCATTGCCCTTGCTGTACAAGCCGTCGGTGCTGATGCCTGCCGCTTGCAGCGTAGTCAGGCTGCGCGGCAGTACCTGGCCCTTGGGAAAACTGCCTGAGCTGATCGCCTCGAAACCCGGCGGTGCCAGATGGTTGAACACCGCCTCGGACAAAATGCTGCGACAGCTGTTGGCGGTACACATGAACAGAACTTTCATCACGGCATTCCTTAGAAACTCAGGCGCAAGGCCAGGGCGGCGAGGGTGATCAACAGCACCGGCACAGTCAGCACAATCCCGACCTTGAAGTAGTAGCCCCAGGTGATGGTGATGCCCTTGCGCGCCAGGATGTGCAGCCACAGCAGAGTGGCGAGGCTGCCGATAGGGGTGATTTTCGGGCCCAGGTCGCTGCCGATCACGTTGGCGTAGATCATCGCGTCCTTGATCACGCCCACGGCATGGCTGGACTCGATGGACAGCGCGCCGATCAACACCGTTGGCAGGTTGTTCATCGCCGAGGACAACAACGCGGTCAGCACGCCGGTGCCCATGGCCGCGCTCCACACGCCATAGCTGGCGAAGGTGTCGAGCCAGGTGGCGAGGTAATCGGTCAGGCCGGCGTTACGCAAGCCGTACACCACCAGGTACATGCCCAGGGAAAAGACCACGATCTGCCATGGCGCGTCTTTCAAGACTTTGCGCGTGGAGATTTTGTGGCCCTTGGCGGCGATCACCAGCAACAGCACGGCGCACACCGCGGAAATCGCGCTGATGGGAATGCCCAGCGGCTCCAGCGCGAAGCAGCCTACCAGCAGAATACCCAGCACCCACCAGCCGGCGCGAAAAGTCGCACGGTCGTGGATGGCACTGTCGGGTTGTTCCAGGTCGGCCGGGTCGTAGGTCTGCGGAATATCACGGCGGAAAAACCACAGCAGCACCGCCAGGGTCGCGGCGACGCTGACCAGGTTCACCGGCACCATCACGGCGGCATATTCGTTGAAACCGATCTTGAAATAATCCGCCGAGACGATATTCACCAGGTTCGACACCACCAGCGGCAGGCTCGCCGTGTCGGCGATAAAGCCTGCGCCCATGACGAATGCCAGCGTCGCCGCCGGAGAAAAGCGCAGCGCCAGCAGCATCGACATCACAATCGGGGTGAGGATCAACGCCGCGCCGTCATTGGCGAACAGTGCCGACACCAGTGCGCCGAGCAGCACCATGTAGGCAAACAGGCGCCGGCCCCGGCCACGCCCCCAGCGCGCCACATGCAGCGCGGTCCAGGCAAAGAAGCCGGCTTCATCCAGCAACAGGCTGATGATGATCAAGGCGACAAAGGTACCGGTGGCGTTCCAGATGATGTGCCACACCACCGGAATATCCGCCAGGCTGATTACCCCGCATGCCAGGGCCAGGATCGCGCCCAGGCTGGCGCTCCAGCCGACGCCCAGGCCCTTGGGTTGCCAGATGACCAGCACGATGGTGACAAGGAAAATCGCAATTGCGACAAGCATGAATTAACGCTCCGATGGCTCAGCAGCAGGTGCTGGCCCGTTGTGGTCTGTCGCCCATTGCCTGCAGACGCAACGCGTCGTTCTGCAGGCAGGGCCGGCTGTCATCCAAGGCATGGATCAGTTCGCCTACGTAAAGTTCGCGCTCGCGCAGGATTAATAGCGTCAGCCGTGCTCGGCCGGCATCGGCCAGGCATTTGAACAGCATTGCGGATAAACGGCCATGTAAGTCAAATCCTGATTTCGGTTGACGTGGATCAACTGCCCGATGATCGACCACAAGTGATTGAAATTAAACTGAAACACGAATG
Source organism: Pseudomonas sp. 37 R 15 (assembly GCF_900004865.1). NCBI lineage: Bacteria > Pseudomonadati > Pseudomonadota > Gammaproteobacteria > Pseudomonadales > Pseudomonadaceae > Pseudomonas > Pseudomonas sp. 37 R 15. The sequence goes on from NZ_CVTV01000056.1 coordinate 331,060, forward strand.
TCCTAAAGTGCCCGCCCATTGCTGATGAAGGAAGCTCCCGCGTGACCCGAGCCACTCGTAACCTGCGCAAAACCCTGGATTCCATCGCGGAAAATAACGAAACCGCGGCGTTCGATCTCATGCGTGCCGTCGAAAAGCTCGGCGATGAAGTGCTGCGCCAGCGCCTGCTCAACAGCATTCACCGGTTGAATCAGGACGCCTGCGAACTGCGCGAAGCGCGCGATTCGGTGGAGATGGTTTCGGTAAAACTGGCCTGAGCAAGATCGTTCAAGACAAGCGCCCGAGTGCGCTGCATGCTTGCCGACTGTTTGTCGATGAGCCCAGTCCATGCCTGCTGCCCTCCCTCGTGACGCGTTCACACGTGGCGCCATTGCTGTCATTCCGTTATCCCTGGCCTGTGCCCCCTGGGGGTTGCTCGCCGGCTCCATGGCCATCGATGCGCAGTTCACGCCGCTGCAAGCCCAGGGCCTGTCCGCCATCGTGTTTGCCGGTGCGGCTCAACTGGTGGCGATCGGCATGGTCAAAAGCGGCGCCAGCCTGCTCTCCATCGTGCTGACCACCTTGCTGCTGACCTCCCAGCATTTGCTCTACGGCATGCACATGCGCCCGACACTGTCCTCGCTCAACACCCGCTGGCGCATGAGCCTGGGTTTTCTGTTGACCGACGAGTTTTTTGCGCTGGTCAATCACTATGACCGCCAGACCTTCAATCGCTGGTATGCCCTGGGTGTCGGCCTGACGTTTTATATCATCTGGAACCTGTTCACCCTGGCCGGCATTGTCCTGGGCAAAAGTATTCCCGGCCTGGACCAGCTGGGGCTGGAGTTTTCGATTGCCGCGACCTTTATCGCCCTGATCACGCCGGTGGTGCGCGACGTGCCGACGGTGGTCTGCGTCGCCGTCTCCCTGTTGTGTTCGGTATGGCTGAGTTACCTGCACTGGGAATCGGCGGTGGTGGTCTCGGGCGTATTGGGGATGAGCGCAGGGTTCGCCTGCAAGCGCCTGGGAGTAGGGCAGCGATGATCTACCTGATGATTGTGGCGATGGCGCTGGTGGTGTTTTTCAATCGCTACCTGTTTATCGAGCCGCGCCTGCCGGTACGGCTCAATCGGGGCACGCGTGAGTTTCTCGGGTTTGCCGTACCGGGCATGCTCACCGCGATTTGCGGGCCGATTATTTTCATCAAAGACCACCAGCTCGACCTGAGCCTTAGCAATCCCTACTTGCTGGCCGGGGTCTGCGCCGTGGGGTTGATGCTGTGCACGCGCAGTGTGCTGGTCACAGTGCTGTCGAGCATGGCGCTGTTCTATCTGCTGCGCTGGTGGTTGTGAACCGCAGGCGAAAAAAAGCCCGCGGGAGGGCGGGCAGAAGGGAGACTTCTAAAAATGAGCGTGGCCACTATAAGACGCCGGCTTTGCCTTTACAGTGAAACAAAGTTCATGGGCGCGTCAGTTGGCGGCGGCGCAATGGTAGAGTCACGGTTTTCCCAAGGAAGCACAGGCATGTACAAAGTGGTGATAGGCGCATTGGTACTGGCGACGCTGGCCGGCTGCGCGGGTTCGAAGATGAAGGAGGCGCGTGCGGGCAGCCCGTACAAAACCATGGCGTCGGACAAGGCCACCCTGGTGGTCGCCCAATGCATCCAGTACGGCTGGCAGGACGAAAGCGTGTTCGGCATCGATGCCGGCGGCTTCAAGGAAGCCACCGAGGCGGGAGGCTTTACGGTATACACCACGGGCGGTGACTACTTTGCGGATGTACAGAGCACGGGTGCGGGTTCTAGCGTCAAGTATTACGCCGCAGAGGACACGATGCCCGCCAAACGCCGTCTGGCTGCGCTTGCCACTTGTCTGTAATACCTTGCCTTAGTCATATTCGGAAACGCCCGGCGGGACAGCCGTCGGGCATTGGCCTATTATTCACCGGCTCGCCCGACGTGATGGCTCTTTACCGGTACACGGATGTCGAGGCCGAAACGTCGGGCGGGCACCTCTTTTCCAAACCCTGGTGTTCAGCGTGGCATGAAGCCCAGCTGCCAGCGCCGGGGAATCGCCAGGGTCGCCAGGCCCAGTGACCCTGCCAATGCGCCACTGACCCAGAGTGCGCGCAGCCCGATCTGCTGTTCCAGCAGCGCCCCGATCACCGCGCCGACAAACATCCCTGCCCACGGGATCAACTGCATGCGCCAGCCATTGCGGCGTTCGCCCATCAGCCAGCGGCCCAGCCCGCGACCAAAGCGTGAGAGCGCCCCGGTGACATAGGTGAGCCCCACCGGCACGCCATTGACTTGCTCGACGGCCGCGTTAAGCATGCCCATGGCGATAATCGCCGCCAACAGAGCGGGCAGCGTATCGGACCAGGGCAGCAGTGCCGCACCGCAGAGCAGGGCGCCGATGCTGAGCAGCAAGGGCAGCGCGTGGCGCTTGCTCAAGCGGCTGACGATAACCCCCAGCGCGTTGCCGATGATGAAGGTGGCAACCAGCAATACCAGGCGCGCGGTAAGCCCCCCGTCGCCTGCACTGATCGCGACCGCCAGGCGCGTGGTGTTGCCGCTCATGAACGAGACAAAATCGCCGCTGGCCATGAAACCAATGGCATCGGTCATGCCGGCGAGTACCGACAAACCGGCCACCAGCAGCAAGCCCACGCGTCCACGCCAGCGTTGTCGATGGGCGAGGGCAGCATTGGCGGAGGGCTTGAGGGGCGAAGGCAGCATCGGCCGGTTTCCAGTGAGATTATCCGGCCACTACCCTAGGACGCTTTGCGACTGCGTGCAATCAGATCACACAGGCTCCAGGCGCCACCCGCTGCTGTACCAGCTCAGGTAATGGCTGGGTTGGATCGCCTGCAGGAACGCTTCATCGTGGGACACCGCCACCAGCGCGCCGGTAAAGCCCTTCAAGGCCTGTTCAAAGGCCATCACCGTCTCCAGGTCCAGGTGATTGGTCGGCTCGTCCAGCAGCAACAGTTGCGCCGGTGTTGCGCGCCACAAAGCGATCGCCATCGCCGCTTTCAACCGCTCGCCACCGCTGAGTTGCCCCGCGGGTCGGGTCACGCGCAAGGCATCCAGTTGCAGCAAGGCCAGGCGCGTGCGCAGTTCGCCTTCGACCAGCGGCGTGTCGAGCAGGTTGAGCTGATCGACGATACTGCGCTGGTCGTCCAGCAGCGTCAGGTGCTGGTCGATATAGGCGCAGGGCACCGAGACCGCGCACGTGCCACTGACGGCGTGCCATTGCCCGGCAAGCAACTTGAGCAAGCTCGATTTACCGCAACCGTTCGGCCCGCGCACCGCCACGCGCACAGGCCCGGTCAGGTCCAGGCTCAGATAGGTTGACGGTGCACGCGGATCCAGCCAGGGCAACTGCGCCTGTTGCAGGCTGACCACCTGGCGACCGTTGGCCAACGCCGAGCCGGGTAAGGTCAGCAAGGTCGGCGTCTCGTCCACCACACGCTCGTAGGCCTGGCGCACCTGCGCGTCGAGTGCGTCTTTGTGATCGCGATGGGCGCTGCCCCGGGCGCTGACGATTTGCGTGGCCGCGCTTTTCCAGCGCGCCCTGGTAAACCGGTCGACGTTGGCGGTCTCGGCCTGTTTGCGTGAGTGCGCCGCGTGGCGCTGCAGGCTGTCATGGGCCTTTTGCAAGCGTTGACGTTCGCGGCTGCGCTGCTCGCGGGCGTATTCCCACGCTGCGGTAGCCGCCTGCTGTTGGGCGTCGCGTTGCTCAAGATAGGCGGCGTAGTTGCCGCCGTAAGCCTGCACACCGAGCGGCGACAGTTCGATGATCCGGCCCATGGTGTTGAGCAGCTGCCGATCATGGCTGACCACCACCAGGCCACCGCGCCAGGCAGCCAATTGCTGCAGCAGCCAGGCACGCCCGCAACTGTCGAGGTGGTTGCTGGGCTCGTCGAGGATCAACAACTGCGGCGCCGCCAGCCATGCGCCGATCAGTGCGACCCGGGCCAATTGGCCACCGCTGAGACGATCAACCTGCGAAGCGGCGCTGAGCGATGGCAAACCTGCCATATCCAGGGCCGTACGCAGGCGTTCGGCAAGGTCCCAGCGCTCATCGATCAGCTCCAGGTCACCGGCCAGACCCACGCCCTGAATCATGCGTTCAAGGGCGGCCAGGCATTGGGCGGTACCGGTCAGATCGGCGACGGTCGCACCGGGCCGCACCACCACGGTCTGGGGCACGTACACCACATGGGCCGGTGCCTTCAGCGTACCAGAGGAAGGCTGCAGGATGCCGGCCATCAATTGCGCCAGGATACTTTTGCCGCGCCCGTTGCGCCCGACGATCCCGGTGGGCGTCTGGTCGATGGACAAGGTGAGGTCCTCCAGCACGGTGTCGCCATTGGCGAACTGGAAACACAGGTGTTGCAGGGAAATCAATGCGGGCAGCCGGTTGACGTGAGTCATCAGCACCTCCAGGAAAATGTCGAACAGGCCAACAAGCGCGCCAGGCGGCTCGTTGCAGAGGCATTTTTGAAGGCTTAGTTGTTCACGTCGGCAATCGTCCCGAGAGTCAGAAGGGATTTGGAGGCTAACCCACCTTGGCTGGCTTGGGCAAGTCCGCGACCAGTTGCTCAAGGAACATCGCCAAGGCGACTTCTTCGGCTTTGAGGCCCTTGCGCACCCGTGGCTTGGGCAACTTGGACAGCTCACCCAGGCTGAAATGTTCGAGCACCGCCGGGTGGATATAGCACTTGCGACACACCGCCGGCGTATTGCCCAGTTGCCTCGCGACGTCCTTGACCATCGCCACCACATGGCGCTTGGCGTCGGACTCCGGTTGCCACGCCAATTCGCGCAACACCGCCAGTGCCATGGCCGTGCCGGCCCAGGTGCGGTAGTCCTTGGCGGTGAAATCCTCGCCGGTCAGGCTATGCAGGTACGCGTTGACGTCCTGGGAGCTGACGGTATGGCGCTCGCCGTTTTCGTCCAGGTACTGGAACAGGTTCTGCCCGGGCAGTTCCATGCAGCGTTTGACCACGCTGGCCAGACGCCGGTCCTTGACGCTGATTTGATGCTCCACGCCGCTCTTGCCGCGAAACTGGAATTTTATCTCGCTGCCCTTGATGTCCACGTGACGGTTGCGCAGGGTGGTCAGGCCGTAGGATTTGTTGTCGCGGGCGTACTGGGTATTGCCGACGCGGATCAGCGTGGCATCAAGCAACATCACCACCGTGGCCAGCACCTTTTCGCGGGTGAACCCGGGCTGGGCGATCTGTGCTTCCAATTGTTTGCGCAACTTGGGCAAGGCAGCGCCGAACGCCTGCAGCCGCGCGTACTTGTCGCTGTCGCGCACCTCACGCCAGCGCGCATGGTAGCGGTACTGCTTGCGACCACGGGCGTCGCGGCCGGTGGCTTGCAGGTGGCCACGCGGGTCGGCGCAGATCCACACATCGGTGTAGGCGGGCGGCACCGCCAGCGCATTCAGGCGCTTGATCTCATCGGCATCGGTGATGCGCTCGCCATCGGGAGCGAAATACTGGAACTTGCCGCGCAGCTTTTTGCGGCGGATTCCGGGTTGGCTGTCGTCAACGTAATGCAGGTCGCGGGGCAGATCGGCGGGCAGCGAAGAGTCGTGCATGGTGCGGGTTCCTTGGCAACGGATCAGGCCGGTATGTCTGATTGACCGCGTCGCCCTGCGGTCGTGCCAAATGGTTTAGGCGAGCACCGCCACCGCCTTGATGTGCGCCCACAGCACTTGCCCCGGTTGCACATTCAGTTGGTCGCGGGAGAACCGCGTGATGCGCGCCAGCAACGGCGTGCCGGCGGCATCCAGGCGCACCAGTGCATGGGCGCTGTTATCCGCCGCGACGTCCTGGATGACGGTCACCGGCAGGCGGTTGAGGATGCTGCTGTGCGCTTGCGCCTGGTGGCTGAGGCTTACGTCACGTGCCTGAATCTTCACCCGCAGCTGTGTGCCCAAAGCCATCGGCGTGTGGGCCACGCGTATCTGCAAGAGGCAATCGGGCAGTTGCAGGGTGAGCAGTTGGTAGTGCTCGTCATAGGCAATCACGCGGCCAGTGACGACCACACCGGCATCGTCGCCCAGTGCCAGGGGCAGATCGAGCCGCGCCAGGGTTTCGCCGATAGGTCCGCTGGCCGGGGCCTTGCCGTCGTCGAGCAAGACGAGGTGATCGGCCAGGCGCGCCACTTCGTCCTGGGCATGGCTGACGTACAGCACCGGAATATCCAGTTCGTCGTGCAGGCGTTCGAGGTAAGGCAGGATTTCGTTTTTGCGCTGGCTGTCGAGGGCCGCCAGGGGTTCATCCATCAGCAGCAAGCGGGGACTGGTGAGCAGGGCGCGAGCGATGCCGACGCGCTGGCGCTCACCACCGGACAGGTGCTGCGGGTCGCGCGCAAGCAGGTGAGCGATACCCAGCAGCTCAGTGGCCTGGGCCATGTCCACGCGCCGCTGCGCACGTGGGATGCGCTTGAGGCCGAACGCCAGATTGGCCTGCACCGACAGATGGGGAAACAGGCTCGCCTCCTGGAAAACGTAGCCCAGGGCGCGTTTGTGCGGCGGCACGAACAGCCCGTTACGGCTGTCTTGCCAGACCTCGTCGTTGATCTGCACAAATCCGTCATCGGCGCGCTCCAGGCCGGCGATACAGCGCAGGCAGGTGGTCTTGCCGGAGCCGGAAGGGCCGTAAAGAGCGGTTACGCCACGGCCCGGCAATTGCAGTTCCACGTCCAGCGCGAAGCCTGTGTACTTCAGGTGCAGGCGTACCTCGATCATCGCGAAGAACTCCAGCCCATGTGGGTTTTACGGCTGGAGTAGAGCGCCAGCAATACGAGGAACGCGAACACCACCATCGCGCCGGCCAGCCAGTGCGCCTGGGCATACTCCATGGCTTCGACGTGGTCGTAGATCTGCACCGAGACCACCCGGGTCTTGTCCGGGATATTGCCGCCGATCATCAGCACCACGCCGAACTCGCCGACGGTATGGGCGAAGCCCAGAATCGACGCGGTAATGAAACCTGGGCGAGCCAACGGCAGGATCACCGTGAAAAACGTGTTCCAGGGACTCGCACGCAAGGTCGCGGCCACTTCCAGAGGGCGCGTGCCGATGGCCGCGAACGCGTTTTGCAACGGTTGCACCACGAAGGGCATGGAGTAGATCACCGAGCCAATCACCAGCCCGGCGAAGCTGAAGGTCAGGGTGCCCAGGCCCAGCCACTGGGTGAACTGGCCGACGTAGCCATTGGGCCCCATGGCCAACAGCAAATAGAAGCCGATGACCGTGGGCGGCAGCACCAACGGCAACGCAACGATTGCACCGACGGGACCGCGCCACCAGGAACGGGTGCGCGACAGCCACAGGGCGATTGGCGTACCGATCAGCAGCAGGATCACCGTGGTCAGCGAGGCCAGTTTGATCGTCAGCCAGATCGCGGAAAAATCGGCGCTCGTCAGCGGCATTTACAGCGCATAACCGTAGGACTTGATCACCGCAGCGGCCTTCGGCCCTTTCAGGTAGTCGACCAGGGCCTTGGCGGCGGCGCTGTCCTTGCCTTTGGCGAGGATCACCGCGTCTTGCTTGATCGGGTCGTGCAGGGACGACGGCACGATCCACGCCGAACCGCTGGAGACTTTACCGTCCTTGTAAATCTGCGACAGTGCCACGAAGCCCAGCTCGGCGTTGCCGGTGGACACGAACTGATAGGCCTGGGTGATGTTCTGGCCTTCGACGATCTTGTCCCTGACCTGGTCGGTCAAGCCTTCCCTGGCCAGCACTTGAGTGGCGGCCAGGCCATACGGCGCGGTTTTCGGGTTGGCGATGGACAGGTGCTTGAACGCATTGCGCTTGAGCACTTCACCTTGGGCATCCACGTAGCCGTCTTTCGCCGACCACAGGGCCAGGGTGCCCACCGCGTAGGTAAAGCGCGAGCCCTTGACGGTCTCGCCTTCGGCCTCGAGTTTTTGCGGGGTCGTGTCGTCGGCACTGAGGAACACCTGGAACGGCGCGCCATTCTTGATCTGGGTATAGAACTGCCCGGTGGCGCCGTAGGCCGCGACCAGCGTGTGACCGGTGTCTTTCTTGAAGTCGGCGGCAATCGCCTGGATGGGCGCGGTAAAGTTGGCGGCGACGGCCACTTGTACCTCATCGGCCTGCGCCGAACCCAGGGCGAAGACGGCAAGCAGGGGGGCCAGGCGCGCGGCGCGGATCATCATGAAGCAACTCCTTGAGGGTGTACGGCTTGTTACCGCTATGTACGGGAATATATAGCGGTTACCCGGTGCCGGTACAGTACGAAGTTGCGCCGTGTGCTGACAGGCCTAGCGCAGCTTGGCCAATGTCTGCTCAGCCAGGTCGCGGGTCAGGTCATACGTTGAGCGGTCGTTACCCAGACGCAAGGACTGGCCGGCCCACAGGTTGCTGAAGCCCGCTTCGTCCCTGGCCTTCAGAGGCAGCAATGCGCCACCGGCCCGTGGAAACGCTGGCGCGGCTGCGTTGATCGCGCCCAGCTCGCGCATCACGCGATTGACAATGCCCCGCGCCGGGCGACCGGTGAACAGGTTGGTGAGGGCCGTTTCGCTGGCCTGGGCATGCCGCAAGGCATGGTGGTGGGAAGCGCTGACACTGGCTTCGGGGGTGAACAGGTACGCCGTGCCGATCTGCACCGCCGAGGCGCCCAGGGCAAACGCGGCGAGCATCCCGCGCGAATCCGCGATACCACCAGCGGCAATCACCGGCACGCCGACGGCATCGACGACTTGCGGCAGCAGCGCCATCAAGCCGATCTGACTGTTGAGGTCGGCACTGAGGAACATACCGCGGTGCCCGCCGGCCTCGATGCCCATTGCGATAATCGCATCACAGCCGTGTTGTTCCAGCCAGACCGCTTCCTCGACCGTCGTGGCCGACGACAGCACCTTGGCGCCGGTGGCTTTTACCCGGTCCAGCAAGGCTTTTTCCGGCAGGCCAAAGTGAAAGCTGACGACTTCAGGGCGCAAGGTTTCGATCACTTCACACGCCGCTTCATTGAAGGGGGCACGATTGGAGACCGGGGTCGGCGCATCAAAATCGGCGCCCAGCTCGCGATAGTAGGGTTCGAGCAACGCTTTCCAGCGGCGCTCGTGTTCCTCGTTCGCGTCCGGCGCCTGGTGGCAGAAAAAGTTGACATTGACGGGGCGGGTGCCAGCTTGGCGGATGGTGGTCAACGCTTCACGCAGTTGCTCGATGCTCAGCGCAGCCGCAGGCATGGACCCCAGTGCGCCGGCCTGGCTGGCGGCAATCACCATGGCGGTGGTGGTCGCGCCCGCCATGGGGGCCTGGATGATGGGCAGGTCGATGCCCAGCAGGTCGAGAATGCGCGTGTCTGGCCAGGTGCTCATGGGATGCGTCTCCAGCGTCAGTGAGGCTTTTCGCTGTTTTAGCAGGGCCCTTGGCGCCCGGCCAGTCTGTTTTATTCACTGGACGAGGGCAGTGCTTTATGCAGCGGGGTCAGTCCGATGTTTCCCGCGCCAGCAGCGTGCGCTTGCGCTCTACGCCCCAGCGGTAGCCGGACAGGGCGCCGTCACTGCGCACCACGCGGTGGCAGGGGATTGCCACCGCCAAGTGGTTGGCGCCACAGGCCTGGGCCACTGCGCGAAATGCCGTGGGCGCGCCGATACGCTGGGCAATCTGCGCATAGCTGGCCGTGCTGCCCACCGGAATATCCCGCAGCGCCTGCCACACCCGTTCCTGGAAGGCCGTGCCGCGTAGATCCAGCGGCAGGTCCAGGCCAAGGGCGGGCGCTTCGATAAAGCCCACGACCTGGGCGATCAATTGTTCGAAATCCCGATCCGCGCCGAGCAGTTCGGCGTTGGGAAATTGGTCCTGCAGGTCGCGTACCAGCGTATCCGGCTCGTCGCCCAGCAAGATCGCACACACGCCGCGTTGACTCTGCGCCACCAGAATCGCCCCCAGTGAGCATTGGCCCACGGCAAAGCGAATCCGGTTGTTGGCACCGCCGGCCTTGTACTCCTGCGGCTTCATGCCAAGCACTTGGTCAGCCGCTGCATAAAAGCGGCTGTTGGAATTAAAGCCGGCGTCGTACAGCGTATCAGTGACCGACTGCTGCGCCTTGAGCCCATCACGCACCTTGCGCGAGCGCAGAGCGCCGGCGTACCCCTTGGGTGTAAGGCCGGTGATGGCTTTGAACACGCGATGGAAGTGGAACGAACTCAAGCCGGCATGGCGGGCGAGCGCGTCCAGGCTGGGTGGCGTCTGGGCCTGTTCTATCTGACGACACGCCTCGGCGACCAGCTTTGCATGGTGGGCGGCCAGTTGCGTCTGGTCGCCGGCGGCGCGTCGGCTGGGACGATAACCGGCGGCTTCGGCGTGTTCCGGAGTGTCGAAGAATTCGACATTTTCCGGACGCGGCAAACGTGAGGCGCTGCTGGGCCGGCAGTACACGCCGGTGGTTTTCACAGCGTACACAAACAGTCCATCGGCGTTGGCATCGCGGGCCACGATGGCGGCCCAGCGTGGGTCTAGTGAGTGGTTCATGGCCTGCACTCTTGAGTGGTGATCGGCAGATTAACCCTGCTGTTCGCGCGCGACACTCCGAAGCTTGCGGTCAAATCAGCCGGCGGTGCGAAACGTCAGGTTGATGCGTTGCGGTCCCATGATCGGGTGCTCGCCTTCCTTGACCGGCATCACGCCATGGAAGCGCAGGCGATCCACGCCACCCCAGACCACCACATCACCGTGGAACAGCGAGACTTTTTGCGTCTTGTCACTGCGCTGATGGCCGCCGAACAGGAAAATCGCCGGCAGGCCGAGGGACACCGACACCACTGGCGCGTCATAGCGCTGCTCGTTCTTGTCCTGATGCAGCGACATTTTTGCACCGGGCACATAGCGGTTGATCAGGCAGGCATCCGGCGAGAAATCGCTGAAACCTGCAGCGTTGGCCGCCGAGATGGCCAATTCGCGCAGTGCGTCGGGCATTGCCGGCCAAGGTTGCTGGCTGCGTGGATCGAGAGGGCTGTAGCGGTAGCCGCGCGTGTCGGTGGTCCAGCCCAGCGCGCCGCAACTGCTCAGCGCGGCCGACATGGTAAAACCGCCAGGCGTGACCATTTGCCGAAACGGCGACTGGGCCAGGACACGCCGCAACTCAGGCAATAAACGATCAATCCAGGGCAGGGCGTAGCCTCCCAGGACGTAAGACTCTTCGCCAATCTGTTCGCGCCTTGCAGGTTGCTGCAGGGCATCATCGGCGAACAGGTCAGCGGTAGGCCCCGGCATGGCTTACAGCGCCTTGCTCACGTTGATGTCAGTAATTTCGTCGCTTGCATCGTGGATTTTCGCCAGGGCTTGCCGGGCCTCCTCGACACTGTTGCTGGTCAGTTGGGCGAATTCGAAGCGACGTTCGCCGTTGAGCTTGTACTTGATAACGTATTTGGTGGTGTTCACAGCTTTTTTCCTTGCGGCGTTCGGGTCAGCTCAGCTTGGTGCTGGTGCGACGAACAATGCGAATCTTGTGGGACAGCGCCGGTTTGCGGGTAACACTGATGGCGCGGCGCGTGACCACATCCAGGGTAATGTTCCAGAAACCGGTGCTGGGCGCGGTGATTTTCGCCGGAAATTTATCGAAGGCGCCACCGTGGTAGGTGTGGCGCCCACCGTTCTTGAAGCTGCGAAAATTCGCATCGCTCATCAGACGAATATTACAGGTCTGTGAGCATTCGATGACAACAATGTCTCCCTCGTTAAGGTGCTCACGCTGATGGATGAATTTCATGGGGTGTCTCCAGAAGGGCTTTTTCTGAAAAATCAGAACGATACGTAGGTTAAGATGGAGTTTATCAGCCCCAGCGCGTTTATTATCGGGCTGTCGTCGACGACTTCGACAATTTAAAACAGTTATTTACCGAGTTTTCAGAGATAAATCCTACATTGGCGGGAGAAAATCCCTGTGTCCGCTGTCGTAGGGTCTTTATCGGAGGTTTTAGTATGAAGTGGAGTGTGTTGGTGCTGGCCTTGGCAATAGCTGGGTGTGCTTCGGTTGCAGATATCAAGCAGACCCCACCTACGTTGGTGGTCATTTCCGGGAAAAAGCCGCAGGAATATGCGGCATGCGTGGTACGCAAGTTGGAGGCGACACGTCGTCCGCCACAGATCGAACCGCATAAGGAAGGTATTCAAGTGATCGTGCCGCAGAAGTTTTCGGCCGATCCGTCAGCGATCTTCGAAATCGAGGACCGCTCCAGTGGCAGCAGCATCAAGCTCTATGAAAGCATGTCCAACGTGCCGATTCGGCCGGGCGATGTGAAAAAAGCCGGGGAGGATTGCATTTCCGGCTAACACAGGGCGTATGTCCACGAACTGAATCCGATAAGAGCCCCATTGGGCAGGACGAGCATCTTCGTTCCTGTCCGGTGGGGTTTTTTCTGTGTTATCCGGTACTCAACCCATAAAGCCGAGCGGGCTGATGGGCGCGCCCAATGGCGTGTCGATCGGCAAGGCATCCGTTAAACTGTCGGTCACTGCCTACAAGAATGCCGTTCAAACCCTGGGTCTGAGCGGCCTTGCCCCGCCTGGAACGTCCCATTATGAAGCGAGAACACGTCAAAGCCCGCCATGCTGAAGGTCAGATCACGGCGACCCACGTCATCCAGAACCCTGCCGACCTGGGCGAGTGGATCGTATTTTTCAAGAAGAGTGACGGCCGCAGTTACTTCCTGGTGGACGATCAGGATGAGGTCGAGTCATTCCCGCGCCTGGATGACTTGATCGAAACCCTGCGCAGCCTCGGGATCAAGTTCGCCGAAGTTCACCTGTAGCACCAAGGCTTACTTGCACACCACCACGACGCTGCGGCTTTTGAAATTGCCCACGTCCTTGCCCAGCGTTTGTTCGCTTCCCTTGAGTGAAGGGGTCCCGTCGGTGCCGACGATGCGGTAACCGGTGCCCGCGCAGGAAGCGTCGGCTTTCTCGTAGCAGCTGGCCCAGGAGTTGACTTCGCCCGAGCAGTCGATGGTCAAACCTTGCTCACCATTTTTCAGGTAAGTGTCGGATGTGGTGGTGCAACCGGCCAGCGCCAATACCGCAGTGAGTGCCAGGATCTTGTTCATAGAGAGTCGTCTTCGAAGGTGTTGAGGGGGGCGCTGACACTGTCGTGGGGCGTTGGCGGAAGATTATAGCGAACTGCCATCTAGGTACAGCCAAACACAAAAAAGCCCCGCTTTGCGGGGCTTTTGCTGCAAGGCCGCGTGGCTTACTTGCCCTTTGGCCGCTTGCTCGATGCATGACCGGCTTCATCCACGAACACCTCGGCCACCGCAATCGCCATGCTTTCGGTCTCGAAAACGCCCGCGACGCTGTCGCCATGGAAGTTGATCAAGTGCCAACCGTCCGCACGTTTGGTGATCAGGTAGCCGTTTACGCCTTTGGGTTCTGACATCTAATTAGCAATCTCGTAAGCTGATTCAAGGGTGCAATGATAGCCGCAAATACCCCGCCGTTGCCCAAGTAATTCCAGCCCGGTGCCGGGCTTCGAAAAGCGTGCTACAAAGGATCAGGCCCTTTGAAAACGCAACACTCGAGCGCCGGCCAGCCTGCCGGTTGAAAGATCAGCGGAACTTACGCCGACATTTTTTCTCTATGATGACATCGCGGCGCCAGCAGGACCCATTGTAAGGTGACTGCGGCCTGATTAGACTGCGCCGAATTCCGTACGCACAGCCCTTTGTAAGGACTCATATGATCAAGAAATGCTTGTTCCCGGCAGCCGGTTACGGCACTCGCTTCCTGCCAGCGACCAAAGCCATGCCCAAAGAGATGCTGCCGGTGGTGAACAAGCCACTGATTCAGTACGGCGTCGAAGAGGCACTGGATGCCGGCTTGAATGAAATCTCCATCGTGACCGGCCGTGGTAAGCGCGCACTGGAAGACCACTTCGACATCAGCTATGAGTTGGAAAACCAGATCAAGGGCACCGACAAGGAAAAATACCTGGTCGGTATTCGCAAGCTGCTCGACGAGTGCTCGTTCTCCTACACCCGTCAGACCCAGATGAAAGGCCTTGGCCACGCCATCCTCACCGGTCGCCCGCTGATCGGTGACGAACCGTTCGCCGTGGTACTGGCCGATGACCTGTGCGTGAACCTGGAAGGCGACGGCGTGCTGACCCAGATGGTCAAGCTCTACCAGAAATACCGCTGCACCATCGTCGCGGTAATGGAAGTCAACCCGACGGAAACCAACAAGTACGGCGTGATCGCCGGCGACGACATTGGTGATGGCCTGATCCGCGTGCGTGACATGGTCGAGAAGCCAGCGCCGGAAGATGCACCGTCGAACCTGGCGATCATCGGCCGCTACATCCTCACCCCGGACATCTTCAAGCTGATCGAAGAAACCGAGCCAGGCAAGGGCGGCGAGATCCAGATCACCGACGCCCTGCTCAAGCAGGCCAAAGATGGTTGCGTGATTGCCTACAAATTCAAGGGCCAGCGTTTCGACTGCGGCGGCGCTGAAGGCTACATCGAGGCGACCAACTTCTGCTACGAGCACTTCTACAAGACTGGCAAGGCGTACTGATTTCACCCTTGCTGATCTGTTTCAAGTGAAAGCCACCTTCGGGTGGCTTTTTCGTTTTTCAGCCCCATGTAAGTCGGTATGCTGGTGTCCTGCCGAGGAGAATGAAATGGCCTACGATTTTGACCTGTATGTAATTGGCGCCGGTTCCGGCGGTGTTCGCGCGGCGCGCTTTGCCGCAGGCTTTGGCGCCAGGGTGGCCGTGGCGGAAAGCCGCTACCTGGGCGGTACCTGTGTAAATGTCGGTTGCGTGCCGAAAAAACTGTTGGTGTACGGCGCGCATTTTGCCGAAGACTTCGAACAGGCCAGCGGTTTCGGCTGGTCGTTGGGCGAGGCGAACTTTGACTGGGCGACCCTGATCGCCAACAAAGACCGCGAGATCAACCGTCTCAACGGCATCTATCGCAACCTGCTGGTCAACAGCGGCGTGACCCTGCACGAAGGGCATGCGCGCCTGGTTGATCCCCATCAAGTGGAAATCAATGGTGAGCGCTTCACTGCCAAACATGTCCTTATCGCCACGGGCGGCTGGCCGCAGATCCCGGACATTCCGGGTCGCGAACACGCCATCGGCTCCAACGAAGCGTTCTTTCTCAAAGAGCTGCCAAAGCGCGTGCTGGTGGTAGGCGGTGGCTATATCGCGGTGGAATTCGCGGGCATTTTCCACGGCTTGGGCGCGCAGACTTCGTTGCTGTATCGCGGCGACCTGTTCCTGCGCGGCTTCGATGGCGCGGTGCGCAAGCACTTGCAGGAAGAGTTGACCAAGCGCGGCCTGGACCTGCAATTCAATGCCGACATCGAGCGCATCGACAAGCAAGCCGATGGCAGCCTCAAGGCCACCTTGAAAGACGGTCGGGTGTTGGAAGCCGACTGCGTGTTCTACGCTACCGGCCGACGTCCGATGCTGGACAACCTGGGGTTGGAAAATACCGGCGTCACCCTCGATGAGCGTGGCTTCGTCAACGTGGACGAGTTGTATCAAACCACCGAGCCGTCAATCCTGGCCATTGGCGATGTGATCGGCCGCGTACAATTGACCCCGGTCGCCCTGGCCGAAGGCATGGCTGTGGCACGTCGCCTGTTCAAACCCGAGCACTACCGTCCGGTGGATTACGCGATGATCCCGACGGCGGTGTTCAGCCTGCCGAATATCGGTACGGTGGGCCTTACGGAAGAGGAGGCGAAGAAGAACGGCCATAAGGTGCAGATCTTCGAGAGCCGTTTCCGGCCCATGAAGCTGACCCTGACGGACTGCCAGGAAAAGACCCTGATGAAGCTGGTGGTCGACGCCGACACCGACAAAGTGCTGGGCTGCCACATGGTCGGGCCCGATGCCGGCGAAATCGTGCAGGGCCTGGCGATCGCGCTCAAGGCGGGCGCGACCAAACAGCATTTCGACGAAACCATTGGCGTGCACCCGACGGCGGCGGAAGAGTTCGTCACCATGCGCACGCCTGTGGCGGACTGATCAGGTTTCGCTGGTTGCCTCTGGCGTCGTTGCAACGACGGCGGCCAGACGCAACGCTTCAATGTTGGCCTGGGCCTTGAGCAGGTCCAGCTCCAGCGCCTTGTTGACCTGCTGATGTTCAGTCAGCGCTGCCTGGCGTGACTGGCTTTCCTGCAGTGCAACCCGCAAGCGCTCCTGGAGCAGCGTGCGCTCGCTGTCGACCTGGCTGATTTTCTCGTTCAACTCCAGTTGCACGGCCTGGTCCTTGCGCAGTTGCTCCTGCAGTGCGTTCAGCTCCCGCGCGGTCACCCGGTGCTCGATCAACACGCGTTCGTTGTCTCGATGCAATTGGGTGATTTCGTCCTGACGCACCAGTGCACTCTGCTGCGCCTGGCGCAGCTCGGCTTGTACCTGCTGCAACTGACCCTCATGACGACGCTGCTCCTGCTCACGCTGCTCCTTGACCGCATTGCGGTAATGCTCAAGGGCATCGCGGGCGTGCAGGTGCTTGTCCTCCAGTGAGCGAATCTGCTCGTCCTTGTCCTTGATCCTCAGTTCGTAATCGCTGCACGCCTGGCTAAGCCCGGCGTTGCGCGTCTGCTCGGTCTGCAGGCTGGTGCTGGCAGTTTGCAGGGCGGCGCTTTCCTCGGCGAGGGCGGCGGCCTGGATATCGAACTGCTGTTGCAACTGGTCATGGGCCTCCTGCAGCGCTTGAAGCTGAGTGAGCAGGGCGCTTTTGTGCTGTTCAAACTGCGCCAGGGCGAGGTCGATGGGCTCTTGGGCCTTCTCTTTCAGGCGCTGGGCGAGCCGTGCCACCAATTCCCCAAGCTCGTCATCAATCGGGGCTTGGGTGATGGTCTGGCGGGTCTCGCTTTCGTCGAGTTCCTTCAGATAGCGATGAATGGTGGTTTTCGAGCCGGTATTGCCCATCTCGATGCGCACGGCGTCGATGCTGGGGTTTTCGCCACGGGCGAGGATTGCCAGGCGTGCCGTCTGAACTACTGCTTTATTTATGCCGCCGCGAGCCATGGGGTCTCCGTCGATTTCGTACTGTGGTACAGGGTATGTATTTACATACTCTATCACATTTAAAAAACACATTAAATTCATGAATTAACAGATGGGATATTGGCGTATTATCCCGTGTCACCAGCATTTTTAACGCCGAACCGGGCGTTAGCAGTACGAATAGGCCCTGCCATGAGTGATCTTGATCGTTACCTCAACGCCGCGACCCGTGACAACACGCGCCGTAGCTACCGCGCGGCCATCGAACATTTCGAGGTCAGTTGGGGCGGATTCCTGCCCGCCACCAGCGACAGCGTGGCGCGCTATCTGGTCGCGTATGCGGGCGTGCTGGCCGTCAACACCCTGAAGTTGCGCCTCTCGGCACTGGCGCAGTGGCACACCAGCCAGGGGTTTGCCGACCCGACCAAGGCGCCGGTGGTGCGCAAGGTGCTCAAGGGCATCCGCGCCGTGCACCCTGCGCGCGAGCGCCAAGCCGAGCCGTTGCAGCTCAAGCATCTGGAGCAGGTGGTGGCGTCGCTTGAGCTTGAAGCGAGGGAGGCCAGCGACAATCAGGACCGGCCCGCGTGGCTACGCGCCAAACGCGACACGGCGCTGATCCTGCTGGGGTTCTGGCGTGGCTTTCGCAGCGATGAGCTGTGTCGCTTGAGCATAGAGCATGTCCAGGCGGTGCCTGGGGCCGGCATCAGCCTGTACTTGCCGCGCAGCAAAAGTGACCGCGACAACCTCGGCAAGACTTACCAAACCCCCGCATTGCTGCGCTTGTGCCCGGTACAGGCCTACAGCGAATGGCTCAGCGCCTCGGCACTGGTGCGCGGCCCGGTGTTTCGCGGGATCGATCGCTGGGGCAACCTGGGGGAGGAGGGGCTGCACCCCAACAGCGTGATTCCATTACTGCGCCAGGCGCTTGCGCGCGCGGGCATCCCGGCCGAGCAATACACCAGCCACTCCCTGCGACGCGGCTTCGCTACCTGGGCCCATCGCAGCGGCTGGGATCTGAAGTCGTTGATGAGTTATGTCGGTTGGAGCGACATGAAATCGGCCATGCGCTATGTTGAAGCGACGCCCTTTCTCGGCATGACGCTGGCGACCCAACCGCTGTTATGAGATTTCTTCTATTAATACAGTCATCTGATAGAGAAACCCAATCGTCAGCATCAGGTTTGCCAATGAGCCATCGTCACCAAGAGTGGGTAGGATTCACCCCATCAACTTGTTAACCCTTTCTACAAACCCTGACGGAGAGTCAACGATGCCTATCATCAACAGCCACGTAAAACCGTTTAAAGCCACCGCTTTCAAAAACGGCAGCTTCCTCGATGTGACCGACGCTGACCTGAAAGGCAAGTGGTCTGTGGTGTTCTTCTACCCAGCCGACTTCACCTTCGTTTGCCCAACCGAACTGGAAGACCTGGCTGACAACTACGCCGAATTCCAGAAACTGGGCGTAGAAATCTACAGCGTGTCCACCGATACCCACTTTGCCCACGCTGCCTGGCACAACACTTCGCCAGCCATCGGCAAGATCCAGTACACCATGATTGGCGACCCGACCCTGACCATCTCGCGCAACTTCGACGTGCTGATCGAAGAAGCCGGCCTGGCGGACCGCGGTACTTTCGTGATCAACCCGGAAGGCCAGATCAAGATCGTTGAACTGAACGACGGTGGTGTTGGCCGTGACGCTTCGGAGCTGCTGCGCAAGATCAAGGCTGCCCAGTACGTTGCCGCTCACCCGGGCGAAGTGTGCCCAGCCAAGTGGAAAGAAGGCGAGGCCACCCTGGCTCCGTCCCTGGACCTGGTCGGCAAGATCTAAGTCTGTGAAGTCCCAAGGGCGGGTATCCGCACCTACCCAGTAAGCTGCAACCGCCCTCAAAAACGCCCGGGCGAGATTCGCTCGGGCGTTTTTTTTACCCAGAATTAAAGGAAATCGCCCGTATGTTGGACGCCAATCTTAAAGCTCAGTTGAAGTCATACCTGGAGCGGGTTACCCAGCCGATCGAGATCGTCGCTTCCCTCGATGACGGCGCGAAATCCGAGGAAATGCTCGCTCTTTTGCAGGACGTAGCCAGCCTCTCCACGCTGATTACCCTGTACACCGATGGCAATGATGCGCGCAAGCCGTCGTTCTCCATCAACCGCCCGGGTGCCGAGATCAGCCTGCGTTTCGCCGGCATCCCCATGGGCCATGAATTCACGTCCTTGGTACTGGCCCTGCTGCAAGTCGGTGGCCACCCATCCAAGGCCAGTGTCGAAGTGATTGAACAGATCCGTGCCTTGAAAGGGGAGTTCAGCTTCGAGACGTACTTTTCGCTGTCTTGCCAGAACTGCCCGGACGTGGTCCAGGCGCTGAACCTGATGGCCGTGCTCAACCCCAATATCCGCCACGTGGCTATCGACGGCGCGCTGTTCCAGGCTGAAGTCGATGAGCGTCAGATCATGGCGGTGCCCAGTGTCTACCTTAACGGTGTGAACTTCGGCCAGGGCCGCATGGGCCTGGAGGAAATCCTCGCCAAGCTCGACACCAGTGGTATCGAAAAAGCCGCCGAGAAAATCAGCGCCAAAGAGGCCTTTGATGTATTGGTTGTCGGCGGTGGCCCAGCGGGTTCATCGGCGGCGATCTATGCGGCACGTAAAGGCATTCGTACCGGTGTGGCCGCCGAGCGTTTTGGTGGCCAGGTACTGGACACCATGTCCATCGAGAACTTTATCTCGGTACAGGAAACCGAAGGCCCCAAACTGGCCAGCGCCCTGGAAGCCCATGTGCGTCAGTACGATGTGGACATCATGAACCTGCAGCGTGCCAGCAGCCTGGTGCCGGCGAAAAACGCCGGCGAGTTGCACGAAATCCGCTTCGAAAGCGGTGCGACGCTCAAGTCCAGAACCGTGATTCTGGCCACCGGTGCACGCTGGCGTGAAATGGGCGTGCCGGGCGAGCAGCAATACAAGGCCAAGGGCGTGTGCTTCTGCCCGCATTGCGATGGTCCGTTGTTCAAGGGCAAGCGCGTGGCGGTGATTGGTGGCGGTAACTCAGGCGTCGAAGCCGCCATCGACCTGGCCGGTATTGTCAGCCACGTCACGTTGCTGGAGTTCGACAGCAAGCTGCGCGCTGACGCTGTGTTGCAGCGCAAGCTGTACAGCCTGCCGAACGTTGATGTGATTACCAGCGCATTGACCAGTGAAGTCAAAGGCGATGGCCAGAAAGTCACCGGTCTTGCCTACAAGGATCGCGACAGCGGCGAGTTCAAGACCCTCGACCTGGAAGGCATCTTTGTGCAAATCGGTTTGCTGCCCAACACCGACTGGCTCAAAGGCACGGTGGAGCTGACGCCACGCGGCGAGATCATCGTCGATGCGCGTGGCGAGACCTCATTGCCGGGTGTATTCGCCGCCGGTGACGTGACGACTGTGCCGTACAAGCAGATCGTGATTGCCGTGGGCGAGGGCGCCAAGGCGTCCCTGAGTGCTTTCGACCACCTGATCCGCACGTCCGCGCCTGCGTAAAATCCGCCGCGCAAATGAAAAACCCCATGAGTGATCATGGGGTTTTTTGGTTTACATCGGTGCTGGCTGAATGATTTCAACCCAGTACGCGTCCGGGTCCTTGATGAAAGCCAGGCTTTTCATGCGGCCATCGCTCAGGCGCTTCTGGAAATCGCAGCCCAGGGCTTCGAAGCGTTCGCACGCCGCGACGATGTCCGGTACCGAGATGCAAATGTGGCCAAAGCCACGGGGGTCGGTGTTGCCGTTGTGGTAGGCGAAGTCGGCATCGTTTTCGGTACCGTGGTTGTGGGTCAGTTCCAGAATGCCAGGGATCGACTTCATCCACTGCGTACGCTCAGCCGCGTCAGCCGGGATCTGTGCCTTGTCCACCAGGGCGAGGAAATACAGGCTGAATTCGGCTTCCGGGAAATCGCGTTTTTCAACCAGGGAAAAACCCAGTACGCGGGTGTAGAAATCCAGCGACTTGGTGATGTCCTTGACCCGCAGCATGGTGTGGTTGAACACGAAGTTCGCGGTGGCGGTATCAGGTTGGGCAGTGACGCCGGGGAAAGTGTTCAGTTCGTGCAGGCTCATGGGCCCTCCAGAAAAAAATGGGGCAAAGCGGTCCCTTGGCTTGCGGCAAGCATCCGTGCAGCCGGGCCATGATACGCAAGGCCTGCCGGTCACGCCAAATGAAAAAGCTGACGCAGCCCTTGCGAGCTGTGGGTCTGGGGCCGCAAACTTTGGTGCTGGAACCCTGGATGCTTTTTGCAATGATCGAGTTTCGTAAACCGCTGTTGAGTACCTTGTGTCTATTGCTGGCGAGCCCGCTCGCAGGGGCGGCCGACCCCGAGATCCATTGGCCCAGCGGCTGGCAGGTGGAGGAAGTGGAACCCGACGCCGCCGTCGGGAAGAGCCCGGCCGTGACGCGACAGCGTGCGATAAAGAATGACGAAAATGGCCAGACCTTGATGGTGATGGAGTTGACCGGTACGCCACTTGAGGCCGGACACCAGGTTAATCTTCAAGGCGTCTTGCTGGAGATGCGTAAGTCCATTCAAAAGGATTTTGCCCAGGGCGGTTATCAAAGCGTGTGCACCAAACTGCACGCCGCTACATTGAGCCGCCTTGATGCGCTGGAAACTACCTGTGTGATTACCGAGAACGGTCGCCATGTGCTATCGCAGACACTAGTGGGCGCGGTGGATACGGAAAAAGCCTACGTGTTTTCATATGCGGGCCAGGCGCAAGCGTACGAGACCAGTGGGGATGAAGTCCGTTCAGTGCGTGACAGCCTCAAACTTTGAATGGCTGTATGTGAAAGAATGTGAACTTTAATTTAAGTTCGCTTGCGAACCTGAAAACGAAAAAGCCCCGCCTGAGCGGGGCTTTCCATTAATGCCAGTCAATCAACCGCGAAGCCAGGAATCTACAGTGGCTGCGCCGTGCTCTTCCTTCCAGGCTTTCAGGCCACGATGGTTGCCGCCTTTGGTCTCGATCAGCTCACCGGTGTGCGGGTTCTGGTAGACCTTGACCACGCGGGCGCGGCGCTGTTTCGGCGCGGCGGCAGGTGTGGCGCCGCGTTTGGCCGGGTTTGGATCAAGGATGGAGATCACGTCGCGCAGGCTCTTGTCGTAGCTGCCCATCAGTTTTTTAAGCTTTTCTTCAAATTCGATTTCTTTCTTCAGCCCGGCGTCGTTCTTCAGGGATTCCAGCTGGGCAAGCTGCTCTTGAAGGGCTCTTTCTGCTGCGCGAAATTCGGCGAGTCTGGACAAAATCTGTACTCCAATAGTGTAGTTAGCTGATATCTACTGCGAAGAAAGCCTTAAGCCAAGAGGGTTAAGCTAACTCAAACGAAAACACCTGACTGTGAGTGTATCGCCGGCAAGAAAAATTGTAGTAGTTAATCCACGTCGAGTAAATCATGTCTTTTGTCTAAATAATATGCTGGCCGGGAAGGTAGTCGGTGACTGTTCACTGACGGGTTACCGACTTAATGAATTCATCGCCGGGTAATGGACGGCCAAACAGGTAGCCTTGCAGAAAGTCCACGCCTTTGGCGACAAGGTAATCACACTGTTGCGCTGTTTCCACGCCCTCGGCCACGATGCCCAGGTCGAGCTTGGCGGACAGTTCTATAATGCTGTCCAGAATATGCCGTGAGAGGGCATCCGCCCCGATCATGGCGACAAAGCTTTGATCGATCTTCAAGTAGTCCACATTGAAGTGGCGCAAATAGCCCAGGCTGGAATGCCCGGTGCCGAAGTCGTCTATGGCGATCATCACGCCCAGCTGGTGCAGCGCGTCGAACAAGCGCCGTGTGATGTCAGTGGGCTCGATCAACTCACGCTCGGTCAATTCCAGTACCAGGGTTATCTGGCCGGGCGGGAAGGCCGCAAGGAACGCTCGGCAGTCGTCCACCAGCTCCAGGTCCTGGCAATGACGCGCGGTGATGTTCACGCCAATATGAAACCCCGGGCTGAAGCGCTCGGCATGCGGTGCCAATTGCGCGGCAGTCTGGCGCAGCAGGGCGCGCGTCATGGGCACAATCAGTCCGGAGTGCTCGGCCAGGGGAATGAACAGGTCCGGTCGCACCAGGCCCTCTTTAGGGTGTTGCCAGCGCATCAGCACTTCGCAGCCGGCCCATTGGCGCGTGTCGCCGCGCACCACCGGCTGGAAATACGGAATGAATTCGTTGGCGAGCAGGGCTCGTTGCAACTCGTGGGTGGGCGCTGAAGAGCGCTTTTGCAGCCAGTGGGCAAGGATGCCGGCCAGTACACCAAAAAACACCACCAGGCTGAACACGGCCGGATAGCGCGCCTGCATGTAACGCCAGACCTCACCCTCGGGCATGCCTACATCGACGCTGTACTGATAGCGGCTGGAGGCCAGGAAATGAGGGGCTATGGCAAATTCCGGCGACGCGTCGGTATGGACCTTGCCGTCGGCATCCAGCCAGTTGGGGCCCACCTTTAACACCAGGGAAGCGTAGCGGCTGATCAGGCGCAGGGCATTGGTGAGGTGGTAACCGTCAATCGAGGCAAACGCGCCTTGATCGGCGTCGACCAAGCGGTACACCAGCAGTGCGGTATCCGGCGTGACCGGGTTGCCGTTCATCAACCACAAACGCCCACCAACGTAGTCGTCCGGATTGACCGGCGACTCATACCTGCTGCCGAACAATGAACTGCAATAGATGTTTTTCTGCCAGGACAAGGTGGTGGCGCGCACGAACGGTCGGCGCGTGACCTGCTCACGCAGTGCCAGCTTCACGGCGTTGTCACACGGCAAGCCGGCCAGTGGCAACAAGGCCTGGGCCGCGAGTGCGGTGTTGTCGAGCATCAAGTCGAGCTGGCGCACCGCTTCCCGGGCCGTTTGCGCGGTGCTTTGCTCAAGCGTGCGTTCGGCTTGCCAATAAAGAATCACGACCCCCAATAAAACGGGGAGCAGGCCGCAGACGGTGCTCAGCACATAACGCGCAACTCGGCTTCGTGGGCCTTGGGAGGTAAGGGGCATAGAGGAGCGGCCGTGCAGAAAAGAAGAGGACTATGCCGATGATAGATGGCATTCCCATCAGGCGCTCAGTAAAACATTGCGCGCCTGCCTGGGTGACAAACCCCTTGCACGCGGCAGGGCGATGGGGATTTGATACGAGCACGGGCAAATAGAGCTCGGACAAATAGTGTTACGCTGTGTAGAATCGATTTACGCATACAACAATATGGACTTGCGCTCACGCAAGCCTCGCCGTCAGAGACTGATGACACCATGAAGCAACTCGGTTCTCCCCTCATCTTTGGTGACTTCCTCGCCCGCAGTGTGCGAGGACTCTCCTGTGCGCCACCCGCTGACCTCATCCTTGCCCGCCAATAACGATTCGTTACCCCAAGCATGATGAGGCACCCGACATGACCGACCAATACGAAAACCCGATGGGCCTGATGGGCTTTGAATTCATTGAGTTCGCATCGCCGACCCCGGGCATCCTGGAGCCGATCTTCGAGATCATGGGCTTCACCAAGGTGGCAACCCACCGCTCCAAAGACGTGCACCTGTATCGCCAGGGCGAGATCAACCTGATCCTCAATAACGAGCCGAACAGTCTGGCCTCGTACTTCGCCGCCGAACACGGCCCGTCCGTGTGCGGCATGGCGTTTCGGGTGAAGAACTCGCAGCAGGCCTACAAGCGCGCCCTGGAACTGGGGGCGCAGCCGATTCATATCGAAACCGGTCCGATGGAACTGAACCTGCCGGCGATCAAAGGCATTGGCGGCGCGCCGCTGTACCTGATCGACCGGTTTGGCGAGGGCAGCTCGCTCTATGACATCGACTTCGTCTACCTCGAAGGCGTAGACCGCAACCCGCAAGGCGCCGGCCTCAAGGTCATCGATCACCTGACCCACAACGTCTACCGTGGCCGCATGGTCTACTGGGCCAATTTCTACGAGAAACTGTTCAACTTCCGTGAAGCGCGCTATTTCGACATCAAGGGCGAGTACACCGGCCTGACTTCCAAGGCCATGAGCGCGCCGGACGGCATGATCCGCATCCCGTTGAACGAAGAATCGTCCAAGGGCGCGGGCCAGATCGAAGAGTTCCTGATGCAGTTCAACGGCGAGGGCATCCAGCATGTGGCATTCCTCACCGATGACCTGGTCACGACCTGGGACGCGTTGAAGAAGATCGGCATGCGCTTCATGACCGCGCCGCCGGACACTTACTACGAAATGCTCGAAGGCCGCCTGCCCAACCACGGCGAACCGGTGGACCAGCTGCAGGCCCGCGGCATTTTGCTCGACGGCTCGTCGATCGAAGGTGACAAGCGCTTGTTGCTGCAGATTTTCTCGGAAACCCTGATGGGGCCGGTGTTCTTCGAGTTCATTCAACGCAAAGGCGATGATGGTTTCGGCGAAGGCAACTTCAAGGCGTTGTTCGAGTCGATCGAGCGCGATCAGGTACGTCGCGGTGTATTGACCGCCGACTAGGCAAAACAAAGCCCGGCTTCGGCCGGGCTTCCTTTTGCCTGGGATTCAGGCCCTGCGCTGACGCACCAGATGCTTGAACCCTTCATACACCAGCACCATCACCGCCAGCCAGATCGGGATATAGGTCAGCCATTGCCCGCCCTTGATGCCTTCACCCAACAGTAGCGCCACTGCGAGCAACAACACCGGCTCCACATAACTGAGCAGGCCGAACAGGCTGAATGCCAGCAACCGGCTGGCGATGATATAGCTCACCAGCGCCGACGCACTGATCAAGCCCAGCATGGGAATCAATGCGTACAACTTCGGCTGCGCATCCAGTACCGCGAAGCCCTGCTCGCCGCTTTGCACAAACCACCAGGCCACCGGCAACATCAGCGCCATGTCCAGCCACAGGCCTCCCAGATGGTCGGTGCCCAGGTATTTGCGCACCACGAAGTACACCGGGTAACCAATGATCACCACCAGCGTCGCCCAGGAAAAACCACCGGCCTGATACAACTCGTTGAGCACGCCCAGCGTGGCAAACACCACGGCGATCTGCTGCAAGCGCGACAATTGCTCGCCGTAGACCAGGCGTCCGGTCAGCACCATGGTCAGCGGCAACAGGAAATAACCCACCGACACGTCCAGGCTGCGCCCATTCAGCGGCGCCCACATGAACAGCCATAACTGCACGCCGAGCAGCGCGGACGACACCAGCACGCCGCCGATCAAGCGTGGCCTTTGCGCCAGCATCCGCAGCAACTCCCACACCCGCCGCCATTCGCCGCTGACCAGCATGAACAGGGTCATGCAGGGCACGGTCAGCAGCATGCGCCAACCGAAAATTTCCAAACCACTCAACGGTGTAAGCAGCGACGTAAAGTAATACATCACGGCAAACAACACCGAGGCCGATACCGATAACACAACACCTTTAGACACGCAGTCCTCGCGAAAGCCGATTTGAGATATTCAGGAACAACAGGGAGGGAGATTATGGTGCTTTTGAGCGTAAAGATGCGCTGTTTTGGGGCCTGAGGCGGAAAAAGGCTGAAAATGGTCGTTTTATAGCAATGACGTTCGCCGCTGTGGCCCCCGGGGAGGCTGTGAAGATGGCATTGCCGTCGATATCTTCATTGCCTGACCTACCGCTGTCGCGGCCTCGCCGAGGCTCGAGCGCTCCCACAGGAGGAACGGCGAGCCCGCGTATTTCGAGGGGGCGCTTACGAGCGTACCGTGCGACCCGAGACAAAGTGGCTCACATCATTGAACCCCGCTGTGGACGAGTGCCCCGGCGTCACCAGCGAATCGATGAATGCCTCATCTGCCGCGCTGATCGTCACTTCGAGTGCGCCGGTGTAAGCATCCCACTGCGCCTCGGTGCGCGGGCCGACAATCGCCGAGCTCACCGCCACGCTATTCAATACCCAGGCAATCGCAAACTCGACCATGCCCACCCCACGCCCCTGGGTGTATTGCTGGATCTGCTGGGCGATGCGCAGCGATTCCACGCGCCATTCGGTTTCCAGAATGCGTTTGTCCTGGCGTGCAGCGCGGCTGCCAGGCTCAGGTGTCAGGTCCGGCGCGTACTTGCCGCTGAGCACCCCACGCGCCAGCGGGCTGTACGGCACCACGCCCAGGCCATAGGCCGCCGCGGCGGTGATCTGCTCGACTTCGGCCTGGCGATTGACGATGTTGTACAACGGCTGGCTGATGATCGGCCGGTCAACGCCCAGGCGCTCGGCCACGCGTATGACCTCGGCAATACGCCAGCCGCGATAGTTGGACAACCCCCAGTAGCGAACTTTGCCCTGGCGAATAAGATCGCCGATCGCTGATACCGTGACCTCCAGCGGTGTGTCGTGGTCCTCGCGGTGCAGGTAGTAGATGTCCAGGTAGTCGGTGTCCAGGCGGCCCAGACTGGCCTCCAGCGCGTTGAACATACGCTTGCGGCTCAGCCCGCTGCGGTTGGGCATGCCATCTGCCGGGCCGAACCCGACCTTGGACGCCACCACCCAGTCCTGACGGTTGCGCGCGATGGCCTCGCCGACGATCTCTTCGGAGCGCCCGCCGGTGTAGACGTCGGCGGTATCGATAAAGTTGATGCCTTGATCCCAGGCCTTATCGATGATGCGCAGCGAGTCTTCCGTGCTGGTCTGTTCGCCAAACATCATGGTACCCAGCGTCAGTGCGCTGACCTTCAATCCGGACTGGCCCAATGTGCGGTAAATCATGCAAAGTTCCTCAAAGCAGGCAAACGTGTGTCATGCAATACCAGACACGAGCCCTCTGGAACAAGCCCTGAGCGTGTTTCTTCATGCACTCAGCAACGCCTGGCAGCGCTCCTGTAAAAAACGCTGCAGCGCTTTCACCCGTTCCGAGACCTGCAGGCGATGGGGGCACATCAGGTTGAACGGCGCCGGTTCGCCTTGCCACCCATCGAACAATGCCACCAGCCGGCCGGCGGCCAGGTCGCCCACCACATCGAGTCGAGCTTTGTAGGCGATGCCGTGCCCGGCCAGAGCCCAACGGCGCACGATTTCGCCGTCGTTGCTGAGATAGTCGCCGCTGACCTCGACCTCTTCAACCTGCGCGCCCTGGCGAAAGCGCCAGTTCTGGCTGACTTGGCCCTGGCGCATGTACCGCAACGCACTGTGCCCTGACAACTGCACTGGATGCAGCGGTGTGCCGTGGCGCGCCAGGTAGGCCGGGCTGGCACAGGCAACGCGGTGGTGGTCGGGGGCGATCGGCAGGGCGACCAGGCTGGAGTCCTGGGGCACGCCAAAGCGCAGGGCAATGTCGACCGTCTCCCGAAACAGATCGGCGTTGCTGTCGTTGAGCATCAGTTGCAGGCGGATGTGCGGGTGTTCGGCCTTGAATGCATCCAGCCAGCCCAGCACCACGTTGCGCCCGAAATCCGACGGGGCCGCCACTTGCAGCAATCCGGTCAGGCCCTGGCTTTGCTGCTTGAGCGCCTGTTCGCCCTCATTCAATGCCGCCAGCGCAACGCGCACGCTGTCCAGGTAGCGCCGGCCTTCCTCCGTCAGCCGCATGCTGCGCGTGGACCGGGCGAATAAGCGCAGGCCCAGGCGGGTTTCCAGGCGCTTGAGGGCGATACTCGCCGCCGCCGGGGTCAAGCCAAGCCCGCGTGCAGCCGCGGACAGGCTGCCTGAATCGGCGGTGCGCACGAACACTTCAAGATCCAGGATCGAGCTCATTTGTAAAATTCCTTTAAAGATCTTGTCGTTTTACCGGGATTTTTCTTCGATTACCAAGCGTGGAAGATGAACGCTCACTTCTCAACCCGGGCTTTTTCCATGACGACGTCTCTCGGCGGTACAACCATTATCGTGATCGGCGGTAGCAGCGGTATCGGCGCAGCCGTCGCCACAGCGGCTGCCGAGCGCGGTGCAACCGTGGTGGTGGCGGGGCGCCGCCTGACCTCGGCGGTGCACAACGGCATGCGCAGCGAGCCGGTGGATGTCAGCGACAGCGCCTCGTTGCAACGCCTGTTCGAAAGCGTGGGGCGCTTTGATCATCTGGTCTACACCAGCGGCCCATCGGTCAATGCCAAGACCCTGGCCGACACCGACCTGGACGAAGCCCAAGGCAATTTCAATGTAAAACTGTGGGGAGCCTTGCGTGCGGTTCAACAGGCATTGCCGTTTCTGCATGAGCACGGCAGCATCAGCCTGACCTCCGGGCAGTTGGGACGCAAGTTGGTGTCGGGACAGTTCATCAAGACCGGTATCAACGCCGCGACCGAAGCGCTGGGCAAGCAGTTGGCCAAGGAGCTGGCGCCGCGCCGTGTCAACGTGATCAGCCCCGGCGTGATTGACACACCGGCGTACGCCGGGCTTGGGGACGAGCAGCGTCTGGCGATGTTTGCCAAGGCCGGCGGGGCCTTGCCGGTGGGGCGAGTCGGGCAGGCGCAGGAAGTGGCGGCGGGGTATGTGCTGGCGATGGAGAACGGCTTTATGACCGGCGCCGTGATCGATGTCGACGGCGGCGGCCTGTTGTAACAGCGCTTCCACATGGGCATAGGTATCTACACAACTTTGGTATGACGCCGACATGTGGCGAGGAAGCTGGCTCCCGTGGCGGTCGGACGGACTATCGCTATCTGACTGATGCACCGCAATCCAAATGTGGGAGGGGGCTTGCTCCCGATGGCGGCCTCCCAGCCGACAGCTACCCAACTGACACGCCTCGGTTCAATGTGGGAGGGGGCTTGCCCCCGATGGCGGTCTCCCAACCGACAGCTACCCACTGACACGCCTCGGTTCAATGTAGGAGGGGGCTTGCCCCCGATGGCGGTCTCCCAGCCGACAGCTACCCAACTGACACGCCTCGGCCCAATGTGGGAGGGGGCTTGCTCCCGATGGCGGTCTCCCAACCGACAGCTACCCAACTGACACGCCTCGGTTCAATGTGGGAGGGGGCTTGCCCCCGATGGCGGCCTCCGGGCCGACCAGGATGCTGGATCAGACCGAGTACATATCCG
>NZ_CVTV01000056.1:361093-382207 GCF_900004865.1 Pseudomonas sp. 37 R 15
GCCATCCATGGCCCAGTGCGGCTAACCCGGCGTCCTGCCGGGTTGCCCACGGATTCAAGCCTGCGTTCGGCCAGCGTGGTTTGACGGGGCGCCTGAGATCAAAAGCAGATCAAGATCAAGAGCGACTCGCTGCGCATCGTGGTTAGCGGTTAGCGTTGGCCGCTACAGAGCGGTGTAGTTACCTATGCCCACATGGGGGCGTTTTAAACCTTCAAGGTGCGCGTCATCCGCAACGCCAGCACACTGCCGGCGACGATCACCGCCGCCAGCAGGTACAGCGCCACGTCCGTGGACCCCGTTGCATCTTTCACAAAACCCACGATATACGGGCTGAGAAACCCGGCCATCTGGCCCATGGAGTTGATCAACGCCAACCCGCCGGCCGCAGCGCCCGCGCTGAGCATGGCGGTGGGCACCGGCCAGAACATCGGCAGGCCGGTGAGGGCGCCCATGGTGGCGATGGTCAGGCCGAGGATGGCGATCGCCGGGGTGGTGGCGAAATTCACCGCAATGACCAAACCCATCGCGCCCATCAGCATCGGCACTACCAAGTGCCAACGACGCTCCTTGCGCAGGTCGGCCGAGCGGCCCACCAGCAACATGAACACCGCGGCCAGCAGGTACGGGATCGCACTGAGCCAGCCAATCACCAGGTTATCGCTGAACCCCAGGTTCTTGATGATCGAGGGCAGCCAGAAATTGATCGCATACACGCCGCTCTGGATACAGAAGTAGATCAGGCCGAACGCCCAGATCGCCGGGTTCTTGAAGACTTCGGCCAGGGAGTCGGTGGTGGTTTTCGGTTTATTCGCCAGGTCAATGGCCTGGTCGGCTTCCAGCAGCGCACGTTCGTGGGGCTTGAGCCACTTGGCGTTGGCAAAGCTGTCGCTGAGCAGGAAGTAGGCGAGGGCGCCCAGGATCACGGTGGGGATGCCTTGCAACAGGAACATCCACTGCCACCCGGCAAGGCCACCCTGGCCGGCCGCGAAATGGTTGAGAATCCAGCCGGAGAACGGGCTGCCGAGCAGGCCGGAGACCGGAATCGCCGACATGAACAGCGCCATGATCCGCCCACGGCGAAAGGTTGGAAACCACTGCGACAGGTACAGCACCACGCCGGGAAAGAAGCCCGCTTCGGCGGCACCGGTAAACAGGCGCAAGGTGTAGAAATGCGTCGGCGTGGTCACGAACAGCAGGCACGTGGACAGGGTGCCCCACACGATCATCATCAGCGCAATCCAGCGCCTTGGCCCGAACCGGGTCAGCGCCAGGTTGCTCGGCACGCCACACAGCACGTAGCCGATAAAGAAGATCCCGGCACCCAGGCCGTACACGGTTTCACTGAATTTCAACGCGTCGAGCATCTGCAACTTGGCAAAGCCAACGTTGACCCGGTCAAGGTAGTTGAACAGGTAGCAGATGAAAATGAAGGGGATCAGGCGCAGGGTGACGCGCTTGTAGATGGCGTTTTTATCGTCATCGGTGGCCAGTGCTGC
Source organism: Pseudomonas sp. 37 R 15 (assembly GCF_900004865.1). NCBI lineage: Bacteria > Pseudomonadati > Pseudomonadota > Gammaproteobacteria > Pseudomonadales > Pseudomonadaceae > Pseudomonas > Pseudomonas sp. 37 R 15. The sequence goes on from NZ_CVTV01000056.1 coordinate 362,590, forward strand.
AGCGGCGCTCTGTGACATGGCGAGTCTCTCTTTATTATGATTTTTGGCGATGCGAGGGTAACGTTGATCGCTTGCGCAGTCTCGGTGAGGCGATGGGCAACTGTCTTTGTGCTCGCGCACAGTCAAGCCTGCTTTGCGCTGTGCCGCTGACCAACCCGTTTCGAGGAAAATAGCCCCCATGTTCGAGCTGGATCATGAGCTGGCACAGGATATCGTCAATCGCACCATGGCGATCCTGCCCTACAACGTCAACGTGATGGACAGCCAGGGCCTGATTCTCGGCAGCGGCGAGCCGGAGCGCATCAACACCCGTCACGAAGGCGCGCAACTGGTGCTGGCCAACGAGCGCGTGGTAGAAATCGACGGGCAGACCGCCAAGCACCTCAAAGGTGTGTTGCCGGGTATCAACCTGCCGCTGATGCACGACCAGCGCCTGATCGGCGTCCTGGGTATTACCGGTGAGCCGGACGGGTTGCGCACCTACGCCGAGCTGGTGCGCATGACCGCCGAAATGCTGGTCAGCCAGCGTCACCAGCAGGCCGAGCAGCAATGGCGACGCCAGCGCTGTGACGATTTGCTGGCCTTGCTGTTGGCCGATACGGGCGACTCGCCGCGCCTGGTCGACGAAGCGCAACAGTTGGGCCTCAAGCCGCAACTGGCGCGCATGCCGTACCTGTTCGAACTGGGCGCGGGGCAGTCGGCCGAGGCCTTGAGCGCCTGGCTGACGTCGCGTTATCCGGACAGCTGGTGCGTGAGCAGCGCGCAGTTTTCCCTGCTGTGGTGCCGTCCGGCGGCCCTGCACATCGACAACCCACGCCTGCTGGAAAAGCTCGACGGCCTGGGCTGGAATATCCTGCGGGTGGCCGTAGGCGGGCAGGCGCAAGGGCTGGCCGGTCTGCGCCGCTGCTATCGCCGCGTCGGTGACTTGCTCGCCTACGGCCGCGATATCCTGCCGCACGCGCGCCTGTTGATCCTCAACCGCTATCGCCTGCCGGTCATGCTCTGGCGCCACCGCAACGACGATGCCCTGGACGAATTGCTCAATCCGTTGCGCAAAGTACTGGCCAAGGACAGCAACGGCCAACTGCTGGCCACGCTGCGCAGTTGGTGCGAGCACGACGGGCAAAGCCAGGCTTGCGCCGATGCCCTGGGGATTCATCGCAACAGCCTGCGCTACCGCATGGAAAGAATCGCCGAGCTGAGCGGCGTCGACCCGCTGACCCTGGACGGCATGCTTGCGCTGTACCTGGGCGTGCAGTTGTTGCCCCAGGGTTTGTAAAAATGAACAACAAACTTCAACGCTACTTGTGCATCGGACCGGCGTCAGCAGCAGTACCAACTGTCAGCATGGGCGTTATAAAAACCGGAGAACGCCCATGAAAATCATCATCGCCCCCGACTCGTTCAAGGACAGCCTGAGTGCCGAACGGGTCGCCCAGGCCATTGCCGATGGCCTGGTTCAGGTCTGGCCTGACGCACAGTTGGTGCAATGCCCGATGGCGGACGGCGGTGAAGGGACGGTCACCGCGGTGCTCGCTGCGTGTCAGGGGCAATTGCGCAGCCAGACCGTGCGCGGGCCACTGGGCGCCAAGGTGCAAGCGCACTGGGGATGGTTGGCCGACAGCCACACCGCAATCATCGAAATGGCTGAAGCCAGTGGCCTGCAGCTGGTTGCGCCGGGCCAGCGCAATGCATGTTCCAGCAGCACCTATGGCACCGGCGAACTGATCCGCGCGGCCCTTGATCTGGGGGCCCGGCGCATCATTCTGGCCATTGGTGGCAGTGCGACCAATGATGGCGGCGCGGGCGCGATGCAGGCGCTCGGCGTGCAGTTGTTCGATGCCCATGATCAGCCCGTGGCACCTGGAGGTCTGGCGTTGAGTGGCCTGGCCCGCATCAGCCTGGAAAACCTGGATTCGCGTGTGGCCCAGGTCCGCTTTGAAATCGCGGCGGATGTGAACAACCCTTTGTGCGGGCCCCAGGGCGCCTCGGCAATTTTCGGCCCGCAGAAAGGCGCCACTCCCGAGCAGGTTCAACAGCTGGATGCCGCTCTCGGCCATTTTGCCGACCACTGCGCACAAGTGCTGCCCAAGGACGTGCGTGACGAACCAGGTAGCGGCGCCGCCGGTGGCCTGGGTTTTGCCGCCAAGGCGTTTCTGGGTGCACAGTTTCGTGCCGGCGTTGAGGTGGTGGCCGAGTTGGTCGGGCTGGACGCCGCCATGCGCGGTGCCGACCTGGTCATTACCGGCGAAGGCCGCTTCGACGCCCAGACCCTGCGCGGTAAAACCCCGTTTGGCGTAGCGCGTATCGCCCGCCACCACAAGGTCCCGGTGATCGTGCTCGCCGGGACCCTGGGTGATGGCTACGAGCAGATGTACGCCCACGGCGTGGATGCCGCATTTGCCTTGCCATCGGGGCCGATGAGCCTGGAGCAGGCGTGCAGCGAGGCGCCGCGACTGTTGTGCGAGCGGGCGGCGGATATCGCCAGGCTATGGCGGACAGCGCTGCGAGGCTGACCCGGGATCAGGGTGATTCGTAGCAGATCGAGAAGCGGTCGGGTTTACGTCCAAAGGCCAGGAAATCTCCGACATTCCTGTTCACGCAGGCATTGGCCCCGGGGAACGAAACGCCGTGTCGGTAGGCGCCCTTGAGTAGCGTCATGTGCGCGGCAGGCACACTTGCGAACGCTTTGAGGGCGCTTGCTGCGGGCGTCTGATCGTCATATTCGGCCTGAATCATAAAGAGGCCGTCGACCTGCGCCAGTCCGCGCTGCGGCACCCCTTCAAGCTGTTGGCCGCGCCAATCGGCGCAATGTCGCGACGGGAAGAAACTGCCCCCCACTGGATACTGAATGGCGTACTGGCTTTCCTTGTCGGTCCAGAATGCTTCGCCTGCGGACACTGAATCGTTGCATAGCACGGTGCTACGGACTGACTCTCTGGGCGTGAGTGTCAAGGGACCGAGCGCCAGACCATTCCACGGTGACGGGCGGCGGGTGACGTCGAGCAGGCGTATAAACGCCTGTTTCGCCAGCGCATTTATGCCAGGGTCAGGGCTGAATCGATGGGCTCGGGCGTTGGCCAACAGCTTGGCGTCCGGCAGGTCTGGCGATTCACGCAGCCACTGACTGAGTGCGCGGGCCGCCATCAGGTATTCAGGCGCGCTGTAGTACTCGTTGTCTGAACGCAGCGCCCCTCTGACGTGAGGCAACAGGTCGATAAAAACCGCGCCTATTGCCTTTGGGGTGCTGCCCATCTGGTAGCGCCGCGGATCGTCGGCGGCGCGCTGTGCAACAAATCGCGCGAACACGCGTTCTTTTTCCGGTGCTTGAACCAACGAGGCGTCCTGGAACGTGGCGGTCCAGTCTGGACTCGAGTCGAGCACCATGCGCCCGACCTGCTTTGGAAACAAGCCGGCGTACCAGGCGCCCAGCCATGTGCCGTAACCGTTGCCGAAGTAATTGAGCTGGCGTTCGTCGAGCAGCACACGCACCAGCTCCATGTCCCGCGCTGTTTGTTCGGTATTGATATAAGGTGCCAGGCGCTGGCTGGCGCAGCCTCGGGCCAGTACGCCAGCGTTATGCCGGATAGCCTCGATATTGGCCGGACTGCGATCTTCGGTGATGTCGTTTTGCGCAACGATCTCCTCGTCGGATCGGCACACCAGTTGCGAGTGCGGGTCACTGCCCATCCCTCGCGGTGTCATTGCAATCACATCGTAGGTATTGACCAGGTGCCGATAGGCCTCACCCTGTGGCTGATCGGCGTAGCCTTTCCATAGGGAAGCCAGGAGCACAGTGAACCTGTCGGACTCGGCGCCGGGCCCGCCCGGATGGGTAAACAGGGCACCTTCGCGCTCGGCGGGCAGCAACGCCCCAACGCGGGTGATGTCCAGCTTGAGATTGCCCAGACTGGGGTTCAAGTGGTCCATGGGCACGGTGACGATGCCGCATTGCGTCCTGGCGATTACCTCCGGATCCAGCCCGGTGAAGGGCCGGCTGGCACAATCCGGTAGCCAGCGGATACCCCACTCAGGCGGGTGTTTCGTCGCACAAGCGCTAACCCCCAATAGCGCGGCGACAAAAAAGCAGGCGGTTAGCGTTCGTTGTTTTATCAATTGGCAGACACTCGGGTGCGTGGTTGGACGCGCCCGAGTTTTGCAAGTAAAGCTTGCCGTGCATGTAGGACCATATCGGTTGTTCGGTCAGCAACTTCCGATAGCACTCAAGCAGCCTGCGACCCGGCCGCCTGGTACACCGAAGGTTGAAGCTCGCCAGGGCGCCTGCTTTGCTCCTACACTGGTCGGCCACTTGTCGTTCAAAGGATGAAACACAATGCGCACGCCTGACCTCCCTATCGTGATTCAGCGCTTCACCGAGGCCCACCTTGAGGGCGTCGCGGCGCTCTACAACGAACCGGCGGTATGCCGTCAGGTGCTGCAGATGCCTTTCCAGTCCGTGGAAGCCTGGCGCAAACGCCTGGTGATGGATAACGAACGCCGACTGCAATTGGTGGCGCTGCACGGCGGCGAAGTGATTGGCCAGTTGGGGTTGGAGCAGTACCTGCGCGTGCGCCAGGCGCATGTGGGGTCTTTCGGCATGGGCGTAGCGACGGCGTGGCAGGGCAGGGGCATCGGTTCGAAGCTGTTGACGGCCGCGCTGGACGTGGCCGACAACTGGATGAACCTGCACCGCGTAGAGCTCACGGTGTATGCCGACAACGAAGCGGCACACAACCTGTATCGTAAATTCGGCTTCGAGGTCGAAGGGCGTTTGCGCGATTACGCCCTGCGTGACGGTGTGTTCGTCGATACCCTGAGCATGGCGCGCCTGCGCAAGTCGGCTTAATCCTCCAGTGCAAACGCCACCGCAGCCCGCGCATGCAGCTCGGTCGTGTCCAACAGCGGCAGGTCGCTGTGCTCGGGTTTGATCAGCAGGCTGATTTCCGTACAGCCGAGAATCACCGCCTGGGCGCCGCGTGCGGCCAGGGACTCGATCACCCGCTGGTAGACTGCGCGTGATTGGTCGCTGATCACGCCCACACACAACTGCTCATAAATGATCCGATGCACGTCCTTGCGTTCGTCGGCATCCGGCACCAGCACGGTCAGGCCCTGTGCCATCAAGCGGGCCTTGAGGAAGTCCTGCTCCATGGTGAATGCAGTGCCAAGCAAGCCCACGGTCAAGGTGCCGGCTTGCCTGGCAGCCGCCCCGGCCGCATCGGCGATATGCAGGAAGGGAATCGACACTGCCGCCTCGATACGCGGCGCCACCCGGTGCATGGTGTTGGTACACAGCACCACACATTCGGCGCCGGCTGCCTGCAGGCGGCGCGCGGCGTCTTCCAGGATCAACGCGGCATCATCCCAGCGCCCCGCGTGCTGGGCCTGTTCCACCGGGCCGAAGTCCACGCTGTACATCAACAGCTGCGCCGAACGCAGCGGGCCGAGACGGTCGCGTACGTGCTGGTTGATGATGCGGTAATACTCGGCACTGGACTCCCAGCTCATGCCGCCGATAAGGCCGATGGTGCGCATGCGATGCTCCGGACAGGGGAATGTGGCTTCACCATACCCACCGATAGCGGATTAGTCATAGGCAGTTGCCGGTCAATTCACCGGAGCAGTTCGGGTGAGGCAGGCGGGCTTACCTGCGATGATGCCTTGATAACACCCAATGATCAGACGGCCCCCGGCACACTCGGCCGACAATCGACAATTACCCGAATTTGCCGGCCTGGAGGACTTGCAGGTGCAAATGAAGAAGCATCGTTCTTGTAAAGGTGAATTTTCCGACATTAATTACCGATAACAAATCTTTACTCTCTGGAGTCTCTCGCGTTTACGAGTAAAAGGGATGACTTTCAGAGTTTTACCGAGCGTTTTTTTCGACCACAGCCGACATCAGTTGAGTGTGCGCAACCTCGATGCCCGTCTCGATGTCCTGGCGTTCGAAGGCCACGAACACCTGAGCCAGCCGTTCCGTTATCGGGTGGAGCTCACCAGCACCGAACGAGATCTGGCGGCGCATAGCATGCTCGGCCAGGACGCCAGTTTCAGCCTGCACGCCGCGCCGCAAAAGCTTCCGGTCGCCGGGCTCAGCGCACCGGAGGTCAAACCGTTGCGCACTCTGTATGGCGTGGTCACCCGCTTCAAACGCCTGTCCGGTTCCCTCGACGAAGCCCGTTACGAAATCACCCTCGAACCACGCCTGGCCCTGCTCGGTCGTGGCCGGCAGTTGCGCATCTACCAGCACCAGTCGGTGCCGGAAATCGTCGAAGGCATTCTGCGTAGCCGCCATGGCCTGGAAGGCCAGGATTTTCTGTTCAGCCTCAAACGCGACTACCCCAAACGCGAACAGGTCATGCAATACGGTGAAAACGACCTGGCCTTCATCGCCCGCCTACTGGCCGAGGTCGGCATCTGGTACCGCTTCACCAGCGACGAACGCCTGGGCATTGATGTGGTGGAGTTTTGCGACGATCAACGCCTCTATCAGTTCGACATCGAGCTGCCCCTTCGGCCGCAATCCGGGCTGGGCAGCAGCGGCCAGGATGCGGTGTGGCAACTGCAATCGCAGCATCAGGTGGTCGAACAGCAGGTGCATTTCCGCGCCTATCACCACCGTGATGCCAGCGCCCATCTGAGCGGCGAGATCGATCAGAGCCGGGGCGCGACCACCACTTACGGTGAGGCCTACCACTACGCCGAACCTTACACGTCCCTCGGCGACCGTCTGGATCAGGACGAAGATCTGCAAGGCGAAAGCGGCTATTTCTACGGCCGCTTGCGTCACGAGCGTTACCTGAATGGGCAGACCCGACTCAGCGGCATCAGCAGCAGCGCCACCCTGGCGCCGGGGCAGGTGCTGAAAGTCTCTGGCGGCGCGCCTCAGGCCTTCACGCCCGGCGCGGTGATCACCGGCCTGACCACCAAGGCCGCCCGTGATCAAAGCTTTGAAACCACCTTCCAGGCCATGCCCTATTCAGAAACTGTGTGCTTTCGCCCAGAACTGAAGGAAAAACCACAAATCGCCGGCACCGTCCCAGCCCGCGTCACCAGCCCGCAGGCCAACGATCCCTACGCGCATATCGACCTGGAAGGGCGCTACCGGGTGAATTTCCTGTTCGATCGCGACAGCTGGAAGGCCGGTGAAGAAAGTGTGTGGCTACGCCTGGCCCGGCCCTACGCGGGCGACACCCATGGTCTGCATTTACCGCTGATTGCCGGCACCGAAGTGGCCGTGGCCTTCGAACAGGGCGACCCGGACCGCCCCTACATCGCCCATGCCTTGCACGACAGCCAGCATGTGGACCACGTGACCCTGCGCAACGACAGGCGCAACGTACTGCGCACCCCGGCCAACAATAAACTGCGCATGGACGATACGCGGGGGCAGGAGCACGTCAAGCTCAGTACTGAATATGGTGGCAAAAGCCAGCTCAACCTCGGGCATTTGGTGGATGCCGCGAAACAAAAGCGCGGGGAAGGGTTTGAGCTGCGTACGGATGATTGGGGGAGCATTCGCGCCGGTAAAGGTTTGTTCATCAGTGCGGATGTACAGGCCAAGGCCGCTGATGATGTGCTCACTATGGCGCCAGCCACCGGTATGGTTGCGGGAGCAAAGCAACAAGTCGCCGATTGGCAGGAAATCGCCCACTCTCATCGCAGTCCTCAGCCTGCGATAGACGGCTTGCAACAGTTCCAGGATAACGCCAAAGACCTGCACGCCTCGGCCATCCTGCTCAGCGCACCCAAGGGCATCGGCGCGGTGACCCCTGACAGCGTACTGCTCAAAAGCGGCAAAGCGATGTACGTGCAAAGCAACGACGAGATCAACCTGGCCGCCGCTCAACGGCTGTTCGTCCACGCAAATAAGGCCATTTCCCTGCTTGCCCAGCAAGAAGGCATGCGCCTCGTATCCGGTAAAGGCCCCCTGGAAATCGAGTCCCACGGCGACGTGATGAATCTGATTGCCCAGCAAGACATCACCCTCCAGACCGTACAGGGCCACCTGCAATTGACCGCCAAAAACGGCATCACCCTGGCCTGCGGTGGCGGCTACATCCGTATCACCCCGGCCGGGGCTATCGACATCCACACGCCCGGCAAGCTCAACCTCAAGGGCCAGCATGTCTGGGAAAAGACGGCCAGCCAGGGTTTTCCACTGCCGGAGTTGCCACAGTCGGTGTGTAAAGAGTGCCTTGAAAAAGCCAGGGGAAACACCACCGGTTTACTGATGCGCGAAGGTTGAGGGGGAATATGAAGATGGCAACACCCACAGAATGGCAAGAACAGATCGAACAGGTATGTGCCAGCGTCGCAATACAGCAGGTCGATCTATTGCTCGACCAAACCGCCTGGAACAACTGCGTTATACCTGCGCTGAAGATGTTGAGCCCAGAGGTTCCATGGTTCTCATTGTTCAGCGCAACGCCGGAGGAAAACCTGCTGGATCAGTCACCTGTGTTGATGCGTCTAGACCTGACGCATTGGCAGCATAAAGCCTGGCTCGAAGAATTAATGACCCACTGCGCCGTGGATGCTCGCTTGCTGGTAGTGATCTCGCCATTACCGTTCGAAGTATTGAGCCATGCCCTGCAAGCCTTGTCGCAAATCAAATGGGGCGGGCAGTCCGGGCTACTGCGTTATTACGATCCGCGCATCTTTCCCTTGTTGATGGCCTCGATCCTGACGGATGACCAGCGCGCCGTATACGTGAACGTTGCGTGCTATTGGGGCTGGCTGGATCGAGATGATCGGCCGCAGTGGCTGCAAGGTACTTGCCAGACTTATCAGGGTGGCACTCAAGTGAGTCCCGGCATGGACCTGAGTGATCAGCAATGCGACCTGATTGGTTGCATAGGTGATGCGCAGAGACTGCTCGATGGCGGGAACTTTGATGACCTGGGAGAGGGGCCGGAACAGCGTTTCGCCTCCTTATATTCATTTGTCATACGGGCCAGTCGGGAAAGCTACTTTGGTGATTTGGCCGAGTACGTGAGGCAAAAGCTGTGAGTCTTGATAAAGACGTATCGAAGGGGCAGCGCGTTCGGCATACAGAAACCTTGCACAGGCAAGAGATTGATGCGTTGAAGCGCTTGGCTTTGATCGTATTGCTTGGCCTCGCCACCCTCACTGTCGGGTGTGGAACATTAGTTGGGCGAGGCAAGTCATCGAAAACCTACAGCAGTTCCGGCTATTACTATGTTGGTGTTCAATATGATTGGCGGCTGCTTACATTGGAAAGTCGCGGTAGCTACGACTATGTCCCTGAGTTTTGTTATCTAAGTGTCGTGTGCCCATTCGCGACGTTGCTCAGTATGCCAGTAGATTTCGTGGTCGATACAGTGATGCTATATAGCGATCATCAAAACAGGCTTGTCGAAGAACGACATTTCAATGGGTATCTTCGTGATACGTACTGCCTCCCTGAGGGCGGGCCAGATGAGGCGGCACTCAGACGATTGGGCCTGGGTGTGGACTTCTGTTTGGAGCCCAGTAAATAGGGGCCGAGAAGCAGCTGCGTAGTACGTGCGCGGTAAGTCTATTTTGGTTGTGATAAGGGAACTTCATATGATGGGCTTATCAATAAGGAAAGTATTGTTGCAAGGGTTGTATGGCTTTTTCGGGCTGACGTTATTTGGGTGTTCTTCTGCGGATAATGAAATGGCGGGAGGTAACTTGGAGGCTGTCAATCATACGGTGCATGCTATTAACTGGATGTCGGTCAATGGTTTTCGTGCGGACGGTGGAGGAGGAAGTTCCTGTTGCATTATTATGCCGATTAAATGGCGGCCCGGTTTGAAAGCTAATATTGAGTGGGAGGTTGATCCTGATCCTTTTGCAAAAATAAAACGGAAAACAACAGGTTTTGGTTTTGATGAAAAAGCGTGGGCTGAACATGAAGCTAAATTTCAACGCCACAGCGCCATAGTGGATATTCCGGAGTGGCCAGGCACTGAGTCGTGTGGTTTGAAAGTACATTTTCTCGTCTGCAATCAAATCAAAGTCACCACTTCTTGCTGGGGTTATGGGTCACCTAATAATCCAATTAAAGATCCTCTGGGGATGAAGGAGCCAGCCGCATGTCCACAGTAAAAGAAAACTCAAGCTCTAAAGCTTGGGCGCCTCCGGAGTTTACTGTCAATGGTCGTTTACCGACGCAATTATCGGCGGTGACCGCCAACTATGATAAGCAAACCTGCGAGGAAAATCTTTTTCGTCAAGGGGTCGACAAGCCCGCCAGCAACACCGTCTCGCAGTACCTGCCGCAGCGTCTAAACACGATCGTAGAAGACACCCAGGTCGAATTACCAGTCACCACTGTTGGGACGGGCGGATTAGCTCAGCCATGTACTAGGAGGAGTTGAGGCTGCTTATAGCGCTATTAAAAATATGCTTATGGTAGACATTTTCTCATGCCCACCCCCCGGATTGAGTTGTGGGAGTTTAAAGTGATGAGGCTGTTAATGAAAAAAATAATAATGCAAGGGCTGTACGGCCTTTTGGGGTTAACGTTGTTTGGGTGTTCCTCTGCAGATAATGAAATGGCAGGCGGAAATATACAGGCGATTAATCATACCTTGAGCGCAATCAATTGGTTGTCGGTCAATGGTTATAGAGCCCATGGAGGTGGCGGAAGTTCCTGCTGCATTATTATGCCGATTAAATGGCGACCTGGTTTGAAAGCTAATGTTGAGTGGGAGGTTGATCCTGATCCTTTTGCACCTTCGCCGGCTTTAGGGACGGATGAATTCAGATCGTTTATGGTTAAACATAAAGCAAACTATCAGCGCCACAGTGCCATAGTGGATATTCCGGAGTGGCCGGATACTGAAAGATGTGGTCTGACTGTGCATTTCTTGGTTTGCAATCAAATCAAAGTCACCACCTCTTGTTGGGGTTATGGCTCGCCGAATAATCCAATTAAGGAACCTAGGCAAATGAAGGAGCCAGCCGTATGCCCACAATAAATAAAGAACCAAAAGCTAACGCATGGGGCCCTTCTGTGTTCCCCGTGAATGGCCGTTTTCCGGTTGATATATCGGCGGTGATCGCCAACTACGATAAGCAAGCTTCCGAGGAAAATCTTTTTCGTCAAGGGGTCGACAAGCCCGCCAGCAACACCGCCTCACAGTACCTACCGCAGTGTCTAAACACCATCGTAGAAGACACCCTGGCCGAATTTCGATCCACCACTGCTGGTGCGGGGCGCGTTAATTCAGCCATGCACCAAGAGGGTTTGAGGCGGCTTATAGGGGCTATGAAAAATATGTTTGTGGCAGACTTTTTTTGCATGGTGCCCGGACTGAGTCTTGGGAGATTAAAGTTATGAGATTGGCAATAAAAAAAATACTAATGCAAGGGCTGTACGGCTTTTTGGGATTAACGTTGTTTGGATGTTCCTCTGCAGATAATGAAATGGCAGGCGGAAACATACAGGCGATTAATCATACTTTGAGCACAATCAATTGGTTGTCGGTCAATGGTTATAGAGCCCATGGAGGTGGCGGAAGTTCCTGTTGCATTTTTATGCCAATTAAATGGCGACCCGGTTTAAAAGCTAATATCGAGTGGGAGGTTGATCCTGATCCTTTTGCAAAAATAAAACGAAAAACAACAAGTTTTGGGTTTGATGAAAAAGCGTGGGCTGAACATGAAGCTAAATTTCAACGCCACAGCGCCATAGTGGATATTCCGGAATGGCCGGATACTGAAAGATGTGGGTTAACTGTGCATTTCTTGGTTTGCAATCAAATCAAAGTCACCACCTCTTGTTGGGGTTATGGCTCGCCGAATAATCCAATTAAGGAACCTAGGCAAATGAAGGAGCCAGCCGTATGCCCACAATAAATAAAGAACCAAAAGCTAACGTATGGGGCCCTCCGGTGTTTCCCGTGAATGGCCGTTTTCCGGTTGATATATCGGCAGTGATCGCCAACTACGACAAGCAAGCTTCCGAGGAAAATCTTTTTCGTCAAGGGGTCGACAAGCCCGCCAGCAACACCGCTTTGCAGTACTTACCGCAGCGTCTAAACACCACCGTAGAAGACACCCTGGCCGAATTTCGATCCACCACCGCTGGTGCGGGGCGCGTTAATTCAGCCATGCACCAAGAGGGTTTGAGGCGGCTTATAGGGGCTATGAAAAATATGTTTGTGGCAGACATTTTTTGCATGGTGCCCGGACTGGGTCTTGGGAGATTAAATTTATGAGATTGGCAATAAAAAAAATACTAATGCAAGGGCTGTACGGCCTTTTGGGGTTAACGTTGTTTGGGTGTTCCTCTGCGGATAATGAAATGGCAGGCGGAAATATACAGGCGATTAATCACACCTCGAGCGCAATCAATTGGTTGTCGGTCAATGGTTACAGGGCTGATGGAGGAGGGGGGCGATCCTGTTGCATTATCATGCCGATTAAATGGCGACCCGGGTTGAAAGCTAATATTGAGTGGGAGGTTGATCCTGATCCTTTTGCGAAAATGCCTCCTCTTGGAACAACAGAATTTAAGGTGGCAATGGCCAAGGCCGAATCTAGTTTTCAGCGCCACAGCGCCATAGTGGATATTCCGGAGTGGCCGGACACTAAAAGATGTGGTTTGACTGTGCATTTTTTGGTTTGTAATCAGATCAAGCTCACGAGTTCGTGCTGGGCGCCTAGTTCACCAAATTATCCAATTAAAGACCCTATGGGGATGAAGGAGCCAGCCGCATGTCCACAATAAAAGAGAATCCAAATTCTAAAGCTTGGGCGCCTGCGGATTTTCCTGTCAGTGGTCGTTTTCCGACGCAAATATCGGCGGTGACCGCCAACTATGACAAGCAAACTTCCGAGGAAAATCTTTTTCGTCAAGGGGTCAACTCCAGAGGACAGAAGCAGCATTCTGCATGCTGTCATAGCCTGCATATCAGTCTATTCTTCGACGGCACTAACAATAACAACGATAACGACACCAAAAAAAATCACCCCAGTAATATTGCTAAGCTGTTTCATGCATCTTTGAGAGGCAAAGATGCAGAAAAAAGCGGCTATTTTTCGTTTTACATGCCAGGTGTTGGCACTCCATTCCCAGAGGTTGGCGAGTTGGATTACAGCGAAGGCGGTCTCAGATATGCCACTGGCGGTGAAGATCGTATCAATTGGGCGTTGGTGCAAGTAGCCAGTGCCCTGTCATTTGCTCTGACCAAAAATGGAATTGATGACGCCGTTGCTAAAACAAAGGTCGAGGCCATGAGCACCTGGAAGGCGCCGCTGATGAGTGCGCTGGGGCGGGGTAATCGTCGACGGACGATGAACGCGTTGTTGGCGCCGTTGCAGGCTCGAACGGAATTGGCCAGGCCTCGCGTGCTGGGGGTCAAACTGTTTGTGTACGGCTTCTCTCGGGGAGCGGCCGAAGCCCGCACCTTTGTCACTTGGTTAAGCGAGTTGTTCGATACACCCGTTGGCGCAGAACTGCCCGCTCAACGCCTGATTGGCTTGCCCGTCAGCGTCGAGTTTCTCGGGGTACTGGATACCGTAGCCTCGGTGGGCATCGCCCATGCCGCTCCTTTTTTTGCAGGGCATATGGGCTGGGCCGATGACACCCAGTTGCTGCCGGATGCGCAGCGCTTCCCGAAGCTGGTCAAGTGTTGCCGGCATTTTGTCGCGGCCTTTGAGCAGCGCTCGTGTTTTCCTCTGGATTCGATCCGCAACGAGGACGGCCAATACCCAGCCAATACCTACGAAGTGGTGTACCCCGGCGTTCACTCTGATATTGGGGGCGGTTACCCGCAAAATGATCAGGGCAAGGCCCGTGGTGGTACTGACGAATTGACATCGCAGATCGTTCTGCATGACTTGTATGCTGCCGCTTTTGCGGCGGGTGCGCCTCTGCAAGTACTGGAAGCAATGCTACCTAAAAATCTGCTGTCGCAAGCAACATGGAGAAGCATTGGGCGAGATACGTTACGAGAGTTCAACATTAGCCCTGTAGTAATCGAACGCTTCAACGCCTGGCGAAGCAAAACCCTACCCGGCCTCCCCGCCGACAAGCCCGCCAGCAACACCGCCTCGCAGTACCTACCGCAGCGTCTAAACACCACCGTAGAAGACACCCTGGCCGATCAACTCGGCTGGATCACCGGCTGGCGCATTGGTCGCTATGTCAATGATGGGCAAGGTGATAACGACAGCTACAAGCGCCAGCCATTCTTCACCCAGGCCATGGAAACCACGGCGTATACGAGCAATGAAGAGAAAAAGAACTACCAGGCGTTAAAAGCGGCTGCCGTGAAAGCGCGCGTGAGTAACCCCCAGCACCCCGGCCCACCGATCTACGAACCGAAAATCGACAAGACCCAGCTCAGCCAGGCCGCCGCTGAATTCAAGTCTGATTACACGGGCCAGAAACGCGAGCAGACCAGTACAGCCGGCACGGTTTTCGATGTGGTATTGCGCGATGCGGTCTATCTGCTCAACCAGGATGATGAAACCCAAGATCACGCGGCCCTCAGGGCTGCAGGCAAGCGGCGCAGTGAGCAACTGTTTCGTGACACCCAGGGCACGCCCAGTGTGGATCCTGATATGGCCCTGCTGGTGGCGTTGTTCGATGACCAGGTACACGACTCACGTGCGTGGTTCATGTATGACGCGTTGGAAACGCGGGAGATGTGGGCGGGTTACTTCTTTTATCGCATGACCTATTTCGGCAACGACAACAGCCGCGACCTGTCCCCGGTCGTGGTGGGTGGGCGGATACTGGGTGTGGCGATGATTGCCGGGGCCACGGTGTATGGCATCAAGCGCGGCGGCGCACTGGGTGGCGTTGGCGGGCTGGCGGCGGGCATCGGCGCGGCGTCTATTGGTTATCAGGTGATCGATAAGGCCCGTGGTGTGGTGGTGCCGTTCTTGCCGGGCGCCGAGAAAATCCTGCAACCGACCCGCCATATTGGCCAAGTGGCCACCGAGCAGAAGCGCCTGATCGCAGAGGATGACTATCTGCAACGTATCCAGCAAACAAGTGCCATGTTGCGCAAGAGCGGCAATTTGTTCGAACTCGATGGCGGGGTGGTCTGATGCTGCCTCTCGTACGTATGGGCGATCCGCTACGTCCCTTCGGCGGCGAAGTCCTGGAAGGGCATTACGAAGCCTTCGGTAAGCCAGTGGCCTGCGTGGATGATAAAGCTCGCTGCAATCTGCACGGGCTGACGCACATTGTTGAGGGCGCTTCGGGTTCAACCATGGACGGCAAACCCGTTGCGCTGAACGGCCATCGTTGCGCCTGTGGTTGTCAGTTGGTCAGCACCCTGGCGGTCAGTTCAATGGTTATCGCACCATGAACCGCGCGCCTGAATATCCCGACTTTATCGAGCCAGCCGAACCGCGTTGGCGTGGCTGGGCGTTGGGGTTGGCGCTGCTGTTCGGGTTGCAGTCGGCGGTCTCGTTGTTGCTGTGGCCCAGGGAGCAGCCGCGTCTGGAATTGTGGCTCTGGAGTGCGGTGCTCCCGCTGTGCTGGGCGCTGCTGCTGGCGGTACGTGTGTTGGTGTGGCAAATCGAACTGTTCAACCGCAAGGTGTATCTGCGCACCCTGGAGGTTGCCACTCACGCGTGGTGGCAGCAACGTTGTCTTGGCTTGCCGGTGCAGGACGTGTTGTTGCTGGGCCCTGCGGGCAACGTGCAAACGCATTATCTGAACTTGATGAAAGACACCCCGCTGGCGATACCTTTGCTGATACGGGGGGTTACGCAGCCCATGCTGCGTTGCCCGTTGTCGCTGAGCGTGCCCACCGAGCGTGAGCCTGCGCTGGCCCGGCATCTCGCCCGTTTAACCCTGGCACTCCCTGGGTTATCGGAGTGCTGGCCGCAACTGCGGGCAATTGCCTGGGTGGGGACCCAGAGCAGCGAAGCTGCTTTCGTGGAGACGCTCTTACGGACTGGCATGGTATTGCCCGAGGCCCGTTTGGCTTTACAGAACCTGACTGATCTGGACGAGTTGATCGATGCCTTTCACAGCGATTGCCGTGGCGAGGACGATTGGCTCTTGTGCGCGGGGGCAGTGTCGGTAGAGAGCACTGAAGAGAGCGAACCACCGGGTGAAGCTGGCTTCCTCTGGCGGGTAAGCCGACAGGGCCGGCAGTTGTTGCATCGCGGTGAATACCGGGCGGACGAATCGCCTGCCGAGGTGTGTGCACAGCTGCAGCGCTACGCGGGGTTGGAAACACCGCCGGCCCATTGCCTGGCATTGGATGTCACCAGTCAGCAAGCTTTTGTGCAAGGCGGTTGGTCGGCGGTCGAGCACCAACTGGTAGGCCAGTGGGGCGTGCTGGCGGACCTGGCGCCGTTTATTGGGATGTCCCTGGCATTGCTGCAAGCGGGGGAGGCGGGTCAGCCGTGTGGTTGGCTCAGCCAGGATGGAAACAAACGATTGGCGATTGGAGTGGCGGTGCCTCATGGCAATAGTTAAGGACGTGGGTAGGGGCTCTTTGGTTCGCGTGGGGTTGGGCTATGTGCTCATCATGACGCTGCTGGTGCTGCTCGGTGGCCTGCTGTATGGCTTGTGCGCCGATTATTTGGGCTGGCCGAAAATGCCCGCTAAGCAACTGGCGTGGTGGGGGCTGGGCGTGTGGTTCGCGCTCTGCTGGCTCTGCCCGGTCATTCTGTTGGCTTGGGAGCGTTTGGCGGTGGCCCAGGCATTGCGGGTCGTGGGGCCGGTTGCCAAAACGCCGACCTCGCAATTGAAACCGGCGCCCGAACCGCCGGACACGTCAAAGGCAGGAGAGCTACGCGACCATCTGCGCAACCACTACGGTTTCTTCTGGCGCCGCAAAGTTCGCCTGCTGCTAGTGGTCGGCGAACCCGCTGAAATCGAAGCCATCGCCCCAACCCTGGCCGGGCAATTCTGGCTTGAAGGCCAAGGCACAGTCCTGCTATGGGGCGGCAGCGCCCAAGCCGTACTGGCTCGATCATTACCGACACAATGGGCTGGGCTGAGCCGCTGGCGTGCGCTGGACGGGGTCGTTTGGGCGTTGAACATAACCCAGGCCGCCGACGATGTCGCATTGGGCAAGGGTGTACGCCAGCTGCAGCGCCTCGCCCGTGACTTGCACTGGCAGTTGCCGTTGTACCTGTGGCAAGTCTGCGACAGTGCATGGTCGCAGGACACTCGCAAGGCGCAGCCGGTGGGCTGCCCGTTGCCCGAGCGCTTCACGGCGGCGGCATTGGAAACCTCCCTGACGCGTTTGCTGGAGCCTCTGCGTCGCGAGGGCCTGGCGCAGATGAACGCCGTGATGAAGCATGACTTCCTGCTGCGCCTGTCCCGTGATTTGAACGGCGAGGGCATTGCCCGTTGGCGTCACTCGCTGGCGACCCTGGCCGGTGAGTTCTCCCGTGGCGTGCCTTTGCGTGGGTTGTGGTTCAGCCTGCTGGTACAGCGCTCGCCGCATGACAAGCAACATGACTGGTCGGTTGCCCCGGTGTGGAACGGCATACTCGGCGATAACACCAATGGCCGTCGGCTGGGCTGGAGCGTGCCGCGAGTCGGTTATGCGCTAGTACTGGGTTTGGCGACGTTATGGGGCGCGGGATTGTTACTGTCGTTTGTCAGCAACCGCGCGCAGATCGCTCAGATACACACCTCACTTACCGCCCTGCAACACTCCTCGCTAGGTGACGAACAACTCCAGGCCCTCAATGAGTTGGTCCGCGAGCTGGCGCGCCTGGATGATCGCGTCCAGAGCGGCGCTCCGTGGTACCAGCGCTTTGGCTTGAACCACAATCCAGCACTGCTTGAAACCCTGTGGCCACGTTATGTCGAGGCCAACAACCGCCTGATCCGCGACCCGGCCGCCGCCACGCTGCGCCGACAGCTCAACGCGCTGGTCAAGCTGGCCCCGGACAACCCCGAGCGTGCTGAACGTGCCCAAGAGGCCTACGCCCAGCTCAAAGCCTATTTGATGATGGCGCGCCCGGAAAAAGCCGATGCCAGTCTCCTGGTTACAACCCTGAGCAACGTTGAGCCTACACGCACAGGCGTATCACCTGGGCTATGGCAAAGCCTGGCGCCCAACCTGTGGCGGTTCTATGGCGAACACCTGACCGCGAACCCTGGCTGGCGCATCCAGGCCGACCCCAGGTTGGTCGCGCAAGTCCGGCAGGTGCTGCTCGGCCAGTTGGGCCAACGCAATGCCGAGGCCAGCCTGTATCAACAGTTGCTTGATGACGCCGCCAATCACTACCCGGAACTGGGCCTTCACCAACTGGTGGGTGACACCGATGCCCCGGCCCTGTTCTCCACCGCTGCCAGCGTGCCGGGCGTATTCACTCGCCAGGCCTGGGAGGGCCAGGTGCGCCAAGCCATCGACGAGATCGCCGAGGCCCGCCGTGAGGAAATCGACTGGGTACTCAGCGACAAGCCCGCCGACATCGACACCCGCTTGAGCCCGCACCAGCTCCGCGAGCGGCTCACCGAACGGTACTTCCAGGACTACGCCAGTGCCTGGCTGGATCTGCTCAACAGCCTGCGCTGGCAGGAAGCCGGGAGCCTCGCCGAAGTGATTGACCAATTGACGCTGATGAGTGATGTGCGCCAGTCGCCGCTGATTGCGCTGATGAATACGTTGGCCTACCAAGGGCAGGCCGGTACCCGAACCCAACCCCTGGGCGATTCACTGGTGACGTCCGCGCAAAAGCTGATCGGGCGTGACAAGGCCCCGGTGATCGACCAGCTTGGCCACTTGCCCAGCAGCCCCTTGGACGCAACCTTCGGCCCGTTGCTGGCGCTGCTGGGCAAAGGCCCCGAAGGCAAGAGTGGCGCCGATGGCTTGAGCCTCCAGGCATTCCTCACACGGGTAACACGGGTACGCCTCAAGTTGCAGCAAGTCAGCACGGCGGCCGATCCGCTGGAAATGACCCAGGCACTGGCGCAAACCGTGTTTCAAGGCAAGAGCATCGACCTGACCGACACTCAATCCTACGGCAGCCTGATGGCCGCCAGCCTGGGGGCCGAGTGGGGCGGGGCGGCGCAGACGCTGTTCGTGCAACCACTGGAACACGCCTGGCAACGCGTCCTGCAACCGTCTGCCGCTGGGATCAACAGCCAGTGGCAACGCTCGATCGTCAGCCATTGGGACGATGCTTTCGCCAGCCGCTACCCGTTTACAGCCACTGCCAGCGATGCGTCCTTACCGATGCTGGGCCAGATGATCCGCGCAGACTCCGGCCGCATCGAGCAGTTTTTGCAGCGGCAATTGAGCGGCGTGTTGCGCAAGGAGGGTAGCCGTTGGGTCGCCGATCCGCGCCACAGCCAAGGGCTGCGCTTCAACCCGCAATTTCTGAGCGCCATCAACCAGCTCAGTGACCTGGCCGATGTGCTCTACACCGATGGCGGTATGGGGTTGAGCTTTGAGCTGCAAGGCAAACCGGTACGCGATGTGGTGCAAACCACCTTCATCCTCAACGGCGACAAGCACCAGTACTTCAACCAGAAGGAGAGCTGGCAGCGTTTCAGCTGGCCGGGGCGTAGTGACTATCCCGGCGTGAGCCTCAGTTGGACCAGCGTACATACCGGCGAGCGGCTGTTCGGTGATTATTCCGGTACCTGGGGCCTGATCCGCCTGTTGGAAAAAGCCCAGGTCACGCC
>NZ_CVTV01000055.1:0-9157 GCF_900004865.1 Pseudomonas sp. 37 R 15
CCGCTGAAGAAGTGAAGATCGGCTTCCTGGTCAAGCAGGCCGAAGAACCCTGGTTCCAGACCGAATGGGCCTTCGCCGAAAAAGCCGGCAAGGAGCACGGTTTCACCGTGATCAAGATCGCCGTGCCGGATGGCGAGAAAACCCTGTCGGCCATCGACAGCCTGGCCGCCAACGGCGCCAAGGGCTTTGTGATCTGCCCGCCGGATGTGTCCCTGGGCCCGGCCATCGTCGCCAAGGCCAAGGTCAACGGCCTCAAAGTGATGGCCGTGGACGACCGCTTCGTCGACGCCAAGGGCAACTTCATGGAAGACGTGCCGTACCTGGGCATGGCCGCGTTTGAAGTGGGCCAGAAGCAGGGCGCCGCCATGGCCGCCGAAGCGAAAAAACGCGGGTGGGACTGGAAGGACACCTACGCGGTGATCAACACCTTCAACGAACTCGACACCGGCAAGAAACGCACCGACGGTTCGATCAAATCCCTGGAAGAAGCCGGCATTCCCAAGGACCACATCCTCACCGCCGCGCTTAAAACCCTCGACGTGCCCGGCAGCATGGACGCCACCAACTCGGCCCTGGTCAAGCTGCCCAGCGGCGCGAAAAACCTGATCATCGGCGGCATGAACGACAACACCGTGCTCGGCGGCGTACGTGCTACCGAAAGCGCCGGCTTCAAGGCCGCCAACGTGATCGGCATCGGCATCAATGGCACCGACGCCATCGGCGAATTGAAGAAAGCCGACAGCGGCTTCTTCGGCTCGATGCTGCCAAGCCCGCATATCGAGGGCTACAACACCGCGCTGGCAATGTACGAGTGGGTCACCACCGGCAAGGAACCGGCCAAATACACCGCCATGGACGAAGTGACCTTGATCACCCGCGCCAACTTCCAGGAAGAACTGACCAAGATCGGGCTGTGGAAATGACCGCTGCGGCCCTGCGTTTTGACGGTATCGGCAAAACCTTCCCTGGGGTCAAGGCGCTCGATGGCATCAGCTTCACCGCCCACCCGGGGCAAGTGCACGCCCTGATGGGCGAGAACGGTGCGGGTAAATCGACGCTGCTGAAGATCCTCGGCGGCGCCTATATTCCCAGCAGCGGCACGGTGCAGATCGGCGAGCAGACCATGGCCTTCAAGAACGCCGCCGACAGCATTGCCAGCGGTGTGGCGGTGATCCATCAGGAGCTGCACCTGGTGCCGGAAATGACCGTCGCCGAAAACCTGTTCCTCGGGCATCTGCCGTCGCGCTTTGGCGTGGTCAACCGCGGCGTGCTGCGCCAGCAGGCGCTGGCGTGCCTCAAGGGCCTGGCCGATGAAATCGATCCCGAGGAAAAGCTCGGGCGCCTGTCCCTGGGTCAGCGCCAATTGGTGGAAATCGCCAAGGCGCTGTCCCGTGGCGCCCATGTGATTGCCTTCGATGAACCGACCAGCAGCCTCTCGGCGCGGGAGATCGACCGCTTGATGGCGATCATCACGCGCCTGCGCGATGAGGGCAAAGTGGTGCTCTACGTCTCGCATCGCATGGAAGAAGTGTTCCGTATCTGCAATGCGGTGACGGTGTTCAAGGACGGCCGCTTCGTGCGCACCTTCGAGGACATGAGCGCGCTGAGCCACGATCAGTTGGTGACCTGCATGGTCGGGCGCGATATCCAGGACATCTACGACTATCGCCCGCGCGAGCATGGCGACGTCGCCCTGAAGGTTGACGGCCTGCTCGGCCCCGGCCTGCGCGAACCGATCAGTTTCAACGTGCGCAAAGGCGAAATTCTCGGCCTGTTCGGCTTGGTGGGGGCAGGGCGCACGGAACTGTTCCGTCTGCTCAGCGGCCTGGAACGCGCCAGTGCCGGCAGCCTGGAGTTGTGCGGTGAGCCGCTGCAATTACGCTCACCGCGCGATGCCATCGCGGCCGGCGTGCTGCTGTGTCCGGAAGACCGCAAGAAGGAGGGCATCATCCCGCTGTCCAGCGTCGCCGAAAACATCAACATCAGTGCCCGTGGCGCGCATTCGGCGTTCGGCTGGCTGTTGCGCGATGGCTGGGAAAAGGGCAACGCCGACGGGCAAATCAAGGCCATGAAGGTCAAGACCCCGAACGTGGCGCAGAAGATCATGTACCTGTCCGGCGGCAACCAACAGAAGGCCATTCTCGGCCGCTGGTTGTCGATGCCGATGAAAGTGCTGCTGCTGGACGAGCCCACGCGCGGCATCGACATCGGCGCCAAGGCCGAGATCTACCAGATCATCCACAACCTCGCGGCGCAGGGCATTGCCGTGATCGTGGTGTCCAGCGACCTGATGGAAGTCATGGGCATTTCCGACCGCATCCTGGTGCTGTGCGAAGGCGCCATGCGCGGTGAACAACTGCGCGAAAACGCGACTGAATCCAACCTGCTGCAGCTGGCCTTGCCGCGCGGCCTGGCGAACTGAGAGACGACCATGACCATTCAAGACAACGCGTTGCCTTCGGCACGCAAACCCCTCGATCTGCGTGCATTGCTCGACAACTGGGCCATGCTGCTGGCGGCGGTGGGCATCTTTGTGCTGTGTGCCTTGTTGATCGATAACTTCCTCTCGCCGCTGAACATGCGCGGGCTGGGCCTGGCCATTTCCACGGTGGGCATTGCCGCGTGCACCATGTTGTTCTGCCTGGCCTCCGGGCATTTCGACTTGTCGGTGGGCTCGGTGATTGCCTGCGCCGGCGTGGTGGCGGCGATTGTGATGCGCGACACCGACAGCGTGATGCTGGGCATCGGCGCGGCACTGTTGATGGGCCTGATGGTGGGGTTGATCAACGGCATTGTGATTGCCAAGCTGCGGGTCAACGCGTTGATCACCACCCTGGCGACCATGCAGATCGTGCGGGGCCTGGCTTATATCTTTGCCGACGGCAAAGCGGTGGGTGTGTCCCAGGATCAATTCTTCGTGTTCGGCAACGGCCAGTTGTTCGGCGTGCCGGTGCCGATCCTGATCACCATCGTGTGCTTCCTGTTCTTCGGCTGGTTGCTCAATTACACCACCTACGGGCGCAACACCATGGCCATCGGCGGTAACCCGGAAGCGGCGTTACTGGCGGGCGTGAACGTTGATCGCACCAAGATCCTGATCTTCGCCGTGCACGGTTTGATCGGCGCACTGGCCGGGGTGATCCTGGCTTCGCGCATGACCTCCGGCCAGCCGATGATCGGCCAGGGCTTCGAGCTGACGGTGATTTCGGCCTGTGTGCTGGGCGGGGTGTCATTGAGCGGCGGTATCGGCATGATCCGCCATGTGATTGCCGGGGTGTTGATCCTGGCGATCATCGAGAACGCGATGAACCTGAAGAACATCGATACCTTCTACCAGTACGTGATCCGCGGTTCGATCCTGCTGCTGGCCGTCGTCATCGACCGCATGAAACAACGCTAAGTCATGCCATGTGAGGGCTAAATGTGGGAGGGGGCTTGCCCCCGATAGCGGTGGATCAGTTGATGCATCTGTAGCTGACCCACCGCTATCGGGAGCAAGCCCCCTCCCACAATTTTAATCGGCGCTGAATTTGAAGACGGTGTTCTGGGTGTAGGTTTGCCCTGGGTTCAAGCGAGTCGAGGCAAAACCAGGCTGGTTAGGTGCATCCGGAAAATGCTGGGTTTCCAGGGTGAAGCCGCTCCAATGCTGATAGGCCTTGCCGCCCTTGCCCTTCATCGAACCGTCCAGGAAGTTGCTGGTATAGAACTGCACCCCAGGCTCGCTGGTGTAGAGCTGCAAGCGTCGACCCGACTCGGGGTCATGCACCTCGGCCGCCAGCTGCTTGACGTCACCCTTGGTATCCAGCGCCCAGTTGAAGTCGAACCCGCCCTGTTTCGGTTCGGCAAACTTGAGCTGCGGGTGGTCGTCCTTGATGTGCTGGCCGATAGGTGTGGGCTTGAGGAAGTCCATCGGCGTGCCCTTGACCGGCGCCAGTTCGCCGGTGGGGATCAGGGTGGCGTTCACCGGTGTGTAATGGCTGGCGTGCAGGGTGGCGACCTGCTTGAGGATGTCGCCATTGCCCGCGCCGGCCAGGTTGAAGTAGCTGTGGTTGGTGAGGTTGAGCACGGTCGGTTTGTCGGTGGTGGCGGTGTAATCGATGTGCAGTTCGTTCTTGTCGTTCAGGCGATAGGTGACTTCGGTTTTCAGGTTGCCGGGGAAGCCCATTTCGCCGTCCTTGGACAGGTAACTGAGCTTCACGCCGACCGAGTCCTTGTCCTTGACCGACTCGGCTTTCCACACCTGCTTGTCGAAGCCTTGGGCGCCGCCATGCAGCGAGTTGGGGCCGTCGTTGAGCGGCACCTGGAAGCGTTTGCCGTCGAGTTCAAAAGCACCGCCCGCCAGGCGATTGCCGAAGCGGCCAATGGTCGCGCCGAAAAACGCGGTGCCGGCCTGGTAGCCTTGCACGTCGTCAAAACCCAGCACCACGTCGTCGACCTTGCCGTGTTTGTCCGGCACCTTCAGCGACTGCAGCACGCCGCCGTAGGTAATCACCGTGGCTTGCATGCCATGGCTGTTGCGCAACACGTATTGTTCGACGGCGGTGCCGTCATTGGTTTTGCCGAAGGGTTTGTGTTCGCTGCTGAGGCCGGCGGCGTGAGCGCCGCCGCTGGCGATCAACATGGACAGCGCCAGGCCGGACAGCAGGTATCGAGGGTGCTTCATGGTCGAACTTCCTTTTGTTGTTTTAGGATTGAATAGTTCTACTAATGTGCGATATTTCGTCACTTGGACAGCGAATTTATAGCCTTTAACGCCGATTTCGTAAAATAAAATAAGACTAATTGATCGAGGCATCACGTTATGAGTACTGAGCACGCCCTGTATCCCGACCTCAAGGGCAAAACCGTATTGATCTCCGGCGGGGCTTCCGGAATCGGCGAATTCATGGTGCGGGCCTTCGCAGCCCAAGGCGCCAAGGTGGCCTTCGTGGATCGCGCGCAAAGCCAGGGCGAACGCCTCGCTGCGCTGTTGAACTCCAAGGGGCATACCGTCGAGTTCGAATGCTGCGACATTACCGACGAAATTGGTTATCGCGCGGCGATCGGACGTTTCGAGCACTCCCTGGGCCCGATCACGGTACTGGTCAACAATGCCGCGAACGATGTGCGCCACAGCCTGGAAGAAATCGACTCGGACATGTTCGACCGCCTGATCGCGGTCAACCTCAAGCACGCGTTTTTTGCCGCCAAGGCCGTGGTACCGATGATGAAGCACGCCGGTGGCGGCTCGATCATCAACCTCGGCTCCGTCGGCTGGATGATGGCCTCCGCCGGCTACCCGGTGTACGCCGCCAGCAAGGCCGCCGCCCATGGCATGACCCGCGGCCTGGCACGGGAGCTGGGGCCGCACCACATCCGCGTCAACACGCTGGTGCCGGGCTGGGTGATGACGGAAAAACAACTGTCCATGTGGGTGGATGACGCAGCCCGTGAGCTGATCGCCCGCAGCCAGTGCCTGCCGGGCAGTGTAATGCCCGAGCATATCGCCAATATGGCGCTGTTCCTCGCCTCGGACGCGTCGGCGATGTGTTCGGCGCAGAACTTTATCGTCGATGGCGGTTGGGTATAGGCCGGACGTCACTGTCCAACTGTGGGAGGGGGCTTGCCCCCGATGGCGGTGTACCAGTCACCATATAAGCTGGCTGACACACCGCTATCGGGGGCAAGCCCCCTCCCACATTTGAATAGCCGTTGAATAGCCTTCGGTCAAGCGAGCCAGGCGTTCATATCGAACGCCTGGCTGCGCCGGGCGGCTGCCCGGTAATGCGCTTGAAGGCACGGCTGAACGCCGCCTGGGACGTATAGCCAAGGCGTTGCGCCACGGTTTCGATGGGCATGCGCTCCAGGGTCAGCCATTGGCTGGCCAGGCGCATACGCAGTTCCGTGGCATAGCGCAGCGGCGGTACGCCAAGGGCGGCCTGGAAGCGATCGGCGAACACCGAGCGCGAGGTATGACACTGGGCGGCAAGCTCCGCCACGCTCCAGTCGTGGCCCGGTTGCTGATGCAAGGCGAGCAGGGCGCGGGCCAGGCGCGGGTCGCGTAACGCCGCCACCAGACCCGAGGCGTTGCCACAGGCGCACTCGACCCAGCCCCGTACGATCATCGCCGCCACCACATCGGCCAGACGCGCGAGAATACCGGCATAACCCACACGCGCCGCGGACACTTCGCGTTCCATGACCGCCAGGATCGGCATCAGCCCCGGGTAACGCTGGCCTGCGGCATCAATCAGCATCAGCGCCGGCATCAGGTTGCCGAGCCCCTGGAGGCTGCCGAGTTCGAACTCCATGCATGCACTGAACAACAGCCTGTCGGGGACGGTATCGGGTGAGGCATTCACGGCGCAGACGGTATCCCCCAGCGGTGCGCTGTCGAAATCACTGATGTCCTGCACAGCCGCATCCGGCGCGGATAACAGCGCGTGCGCGCCGCCGTGGGAGACGAACACCGCGTTGCCGGCCGACAGTGCGAAAAGGCTGCCGTCCTCGGCACGCAGCGTGGCGCAGCCGGCCGCGAGGAAGTGGAAATAGGCGTGGCCCGGCTTGGCATCAAAGGCCATGCCGAACGTAGGCCCGGCCTGGATGCGCCGGTACTGCACGCCCCGCAGGCGCATGCCGCGCAGCAACTCATTGATCAGGTCGGAGGAAGCGGTGAAAGCGTCCACTGAAGTCATATTCGGGGTTTCGGTCAAGGAATCAAGGTTCTGCATCATAGATCATCCTGGTGCGCCTACCTAGACTGAGCGCCACGTTAATGACTGTAGGAAGACTTTTTATGACTGATTGTGCAGCCCATGCGTCTGCAGGCGTTGTGGCAGAGCCGGCCTGGCTGGCGGTATTTTCCCTGGCGATGGGGGTGTTCGGCTTGCTCACGGCCGAGTACTTGCCGGCCAGCCTGTTGACGCCGATGGCCCTGGACCTGGGCGTTACTGAGGCATTGGCCGGGCAAGCGGTCACGGTGACGGCGGTAGTGGCACTGTTCGCCGGTTTGCTGGTGCCCGGTCTGACCCGTGGTGTCGACCGGCGCATCGTGCTGCTGGGCTTTTCCACGCTGATGATTGCCTCCAACCTGCTGGTGGCGCTGTCTTCCAGCCTGACGGTGTTGTTGCTGATGCGCATCCTGCTGGGCATTGCCCTCGGCGGTTTCTGGAGCATGGCGGCGGCGGTGGCGATGCGCCTGGTGCCTGCGGCGTCCTTGCCCCGTGCGCTGTCGATCATTTTCAGCGGGATCGCATTGGGCACCGTGGTCGCTGTACCGCTGGGCAGCTACCTGGGTGGCCTGTACGGCTGGCGCAGTGCATTTATCGCGGCTGCCGCCGTCGGCGTGGTGACCCTGGTGTTCCAATCATTCACGCTGCCGCGCCTGGCGCCCAATGGCACCGCGCGCCTGCGCACCGTGCTGCACGTGCTGCTGCGCCCCGGCATTGCCATGGGCATGTTCGGCTGCGTCTTGGTGCACACCGCGCATTTTGCGCTGTTCACCTATATCCGACCGTTCCTGGAAAGCACCACCGGAGTCGGTACCGAAGGGCTGGCGCTGATGCTCCTGGGTTTCGGCGTGGCGAACTTCGCCGGGACGCTGTTCGCCGGTTGGTTGCTGGTGCGCCACCCCCGGGCAACGCTGGTGTTGATGCCGGTGCTGGTAGGCATTGCGGCACTGGCGCTGGTCTGGCTGCCTGCGTCACTGCCGACCCAGGCGCTGCTCCTGGCGCTATGGGGCATGGCGTTTGGCGGCGTGCCCGTGGCGTGGTCGAACTGGGTCGCGCGTGCAGTGCCGGACCAGGCCGAAAGTGCCGGAGGCATGGTGGTGGCGTCGGTGCAGTCGGCCATCGCGGCGGGCGCTGCCGGTGGCGGGTTGATGTTCAGCGTCAGTGGCATTGGTGGGGTGTTTGTCGGGGCGGGTGTGTTGATGCTGCTCGCGGCCTTGCTCATCGCACTGCGTGTGCAGGTACCCGGGCAAGACGGGGACCTGGGTGTGACGCACCACCCGTCTTTGGTTTAGTCTGAAACCCTTCGTTGATCGCAAGCGCTCCAGGAGCATTGAACATGGCTGACTACGTACCCCCCAAGGTCTGGACCTGGGACGCCGAAAGCGGCGGCACCTTCGCCAGCATCAATCGGCCCATCGCGGGCGCCACCCATGAAAAAGCGCTGCCAGTGGGCAAGCATCCCTTGCAGTTGTATTCCCTGGCCACGCCCAACGGGCAGAAGGTCACTATCCTGCTCGAAGAGTTGCTGGCCCTCGGGCACACCGGCGCCGAATACGACGCCTGGCTGATCAAGATCGGCGACGGCGACCAGTTCGGCAGCGGCTTCGTGGGGGTCAACCCGAATTCGAAGATTCCGGCGTTGATGGATCACAGCGGCGCGGCGCCGATCCGCGTGTTCGAGTCGGGCGCGATCCTGCAATACCTGGCCGAAAAGTTCGGTGCGTTCTTCCCCACCGAACCTGCGGCGCGTGCCGAGTGCCTGTCGTGGCTGTTCTGGCAGATGGGCAGTGCGCCGTATCTGGGCGGCGGTTTCGGACATTTCTACGCGTATGCGCCAAGCAAGATGGAGTACCCGATCAATCGGTTTGCCATGGAGGCCAAGCGTCAGCTGGATGTGCTGGACAAGCGCCTGGCGGTGAGCGAGTACATTGCCGGGGATGAATACACCATTGCCGATATCGCCATCTGGCCCTGGTACGGTGGGTTGGTGAAAGGGCGCTTGTATGGGGCGGCGGAGTTTCTGTCGGTGCATGAATACAAGCATGTGTTGCGCTGGGCCGATGCGATCGATGCGCGGCCGGCGGTGCAGCGTGGGCGGCGGGTGAATCGGGTGTCGGGCGACGATCAGTTGGCCGAGCGCCATGACGCACGTGATCTGGACTGAGTGAAATCCACGTGTGGGAGGGGGCTTGCTCCCGTGACCGCCCGACAGCCGACGCGTATCTACCTGACGCTCCGAGGTCCAAATGTGGGAGGGGCGGTGCGACGATTCGACTTGCCCCCGATGGCGGCCTCTGGGCTGGCCGGGATGTTGGATTGGACCGAGTACATATCCGTTTCTGCGGTAACGGCGGCTATGGGTTCCGCTTTTACAGCGGGTCACTTTTGGAAAAGAGCCCCAAAAGTAACCAAAAAGGCTCTTGCCCCACCACTCGGCACCTCGCCTA
>NZ_CVTV01000055.1:9207-9632 GCF_900004865.1 Pseudomonas sp. 37 R 15
AGCCTGCGTTCGGCCAGCGTGGTTTAACGGGGCGCCTGAGATCAAGATCAAAAGCGCGGCGGCCTTAGAGCCGACCGGTATCTTGTGCCGATCCGCGATCCAAATGTGGGGGGTGGTGCGACGATTCGACTTGCCTGCGGTGGCGGTGTATCAGTCACGGATGCACTTACTGACTCTCCCTCATCGGGGGCAAGCCCCCTCCCACACAAACAGCGTATCCACGATGCGAAGCGAGCGGCTCTTGATCTTGCTCTTGCTTTTGATCTTAGGCGCCCCGTTAAACCACGCTGGCCGCAATTCGATATTGATGTGGGGGGTAAACCGGCAGGACGCCGGTTTAGCCGCCCCGCGCCATGGATGGCGCGTGGCGGCGGCCCCCCACATCAATGTCGGATTGCGGGCACACCGAGCCTAAGCGAGGTGCC
>NZ_CVTV01000055.1:9682-15033 GCF_900004865.1 Pseudomonas sp. 37 R 15
AGTGGTGGGGCAAGAGCCTTTTTGGTTACTTTTGGGGCTCTTTTCCAAAAGTGACCCGCTGTAAAAGCGGAACCGCCAGCCGCCGTTACCGCAGGAACGGATATGTACTTAATCCAATCCAACATCCTGGTCGGCCCAGAGGCCGCCATCGGGGGCAAGCCCCCTCCCACATTTGGACCTCGAAACATCAGGTAGATACGCGTTGGCTGCCCGGCGGTTACGGGGGCAAGCCCCTCCCACATTTGAAGCTTCTTGGCTTTGATTTATTTGTAGCGTTGCTCGAAGACGGCCACCTGTTCGGGCTTGATCAGCTCGAAGGGCACCCACACCTGCGACTCAATCGGCTCGCCCTTGATCATCCGCACTGCCGCCTGCACGGCCTGGGTCGCCTGGGCTTTGGGGTCCTGGAACACCGATGCGCTGAGCACGCCGCGCCGGATCGCCGCCAGCCCATCAGGCAGGCCATCGATACCGACAATCGCCACTTCGCCCTTGGCCTTGCCCGCCTGCTGTAATGCCATGGCGGCGCCAATCGCCATTTCATCGTTGTTGGCCACAATCGCGTCGAACTGTGTGCCTGCCAGCAGCCAGTTGCTGGTCAGGTCCATGGCCTTGCTGCGTTGCCATTCGGCACTTTGCTGCTCAACAACCCTGATGCCGGGAAAGTCCTTGAGCACCTGCCTGGCGCCTTCAGTGCGGTCTCGGGTGGCGTTTTGCGCCAGGTCGCCCATGATGATCGCCACGTTGCCCTTGCCGCCGAGTTTTTGCGCGAGGTAGCGCATCTGCAATTGCCCGGCTTCAATGTCGTTGGACGCCACGGTGACCACACCCTCGGGCAATGTGCGTTCATCCGGGTGGCGGTTGACGTACACCAGCGGGGTTTTGCTGGCGACGGCCGCGCGGGTGATGTTGGCGGTGGCGGCGGTGTCCACCGGCAGTACGATCACCGCGTCGACGTTCTGGTTGAGCAAGCCTTCGACCTGATTGAGCTGGCGCACCACGTCGCCCTGGGCGTCCTCGAACTGAATCTGCACGTCCTGTTGCGTGGCGGCCGCTTCAAGGCCGGTGCGCACGTAGGTCATGAAGTTATCGTCGACCCGCGCGATGCTCACGCCGATGCGATACGCGGCGAAGCTCGATTGGCTGAACAGCAGTAACAGTGTGGCCACGATCAATGAATAGCGATGCATGAGGTGTTCCTCTTGTTGTTATAGGGTGAACGCTTGGCGAAAACGCTCCAGGGCCACTTCGCTGTCGCCGCTGGCCCAGCCTTCCAGGCCGACCACGCCGCTGTAGCCCATGGCATGAAGGGCCCTGGCTATCGCCGGGTAATGGATTTCGCCGGTACCGGGTTCCTGGCGTCCAGGCACGTCGGCCACCTGGATTTCACCGATGGCGGGGCCGGCGCGCTGGATCAGCTCGATCAGGTTTCCCTCGCCGATCTGGGCGTGGTACAGGTCCAGGTTCATCTTCAAATGCGCGCTGCCCACCGCTTCGATCAGGGCCAGGGTGTCGTCGGCGCGAGCGAACGGGGTGCCGGGGTGGTCCAGCTCGGTGTTGAGGTTTTCCAGCAGGAACACACGGCCGGCGTCCTCGCCCAGGCGCGCGATCCTTTCCAGGGCCTTGCAGGCGCTCAGCCACATGCGCCCGGTGGTTCGGCTCACGGGCTGTACCGGCAGGCCGCCGTCACCCAGGCCGGTGCCGTGCAGGTTGAGGCTGGGGCAATCGAGGCGCTCGGCAACGCTCAAGGACTCACGGGCGCTGTCAAGCAAGTGGCGGATACCGTCAGGCTCGGTGAGCGTGCCGCTGATGTAGCCGGTCATTGAGGTGAAGTCGGCGCCTGTCGCGGCGAGGGCGTTGATGTCCTTGTCTGCCCAGCTCCAGATTTCGGCGCTGAAACCGAGTGCATCAATCCGTTTGACCCGCTCCACGAACGGCAGGTCAAGGAACACCATCTCGGCACTGACCGCCAGCTTGAACGGGATCACAGGGTCACCGCCGTGCCTTGCTCGTAGGACTCGATACACGCGCGCGCAATTGCCAGGGCGGCACGCGCATCTTCACCGCTGGCCAGGGGCTTGGCGCCGCTTTGCAGGCAGTCGACAAAGTGGTTGAGCTCGGCGATGTAGGCATCGCGCAACAAGTCGGTGTCCAGGCGCTGGGTGTCGGCCTGGATGCCTTGGGCCTGGTAGCGCACCAGGTCGGATGCCTGCACGCCGCCCATGGTCAGCATGCCGGCGCTGCCGAACACTTCACCGCGTACGTCGTAGCCATACACGGCCTGGAAGCTGGCTTCGGCGGTGGCAATCGCCCCGTTATCGAAGCGGATCGTCACCACGGCGGTGTCGAGCAAGCCTTGGCTCTTGTATGCCGGGGCGATCAGCGCGTCGGCCATCACGTGCACCTGCACCGCTTCGGCACCGGGGTTGAGGTAGCGCAGGGTGTCGAAGTCATGGATCAGGGTTTCCAGGAAAATCACCCATTGCGGTGACGCAGCCGGGTTGTGCAATGCCGGGTCGCGGGTCAGTGAGCGCAGCAACTGCGGGGTGCCGATGCGTCCTGCGGCAACGTCCAGATGTGCGCTGCGAAAGCTCTTGGCGAAACGCCGGTTGAAGCCAACCTGCAGGGGCACACCGGCATCGGCGGCAGCGGCGATGGCGCGGTCGGCTTCATCGAGGGTAATGGCCATGGGTTTCTCGCAGAAAATCCCCTTGCCGGCGCGGGCGGCGCTGATCACCAGTTCGGCATGGCTGCGGGCGGGGGCGGCGATGAGCACGCCGTCGATGTCCGGGTCGTCGAGCAGTTGCTGCGGGTCGGTGTAGACCTTGTCCACACCCAGTTCTGCCGCCAGACGTGCGGCTTGCCCCGGGGTAGGATCGGCGATGGCGGCAAGGCAGGCGCCGGGAATGTGCCGGGCGGCCGTGAGGCCATGGAAGCTGCCCATGCGGCCGGCGCCGATCAAGCCCAGGCGAATGCTGTTGGTATTCATGTATGACCCCTTTTTATTGTTGGCCCCCCAGGACGGTCCTGGCGGGCAAAGGGACGAGAGCAAGGGCTGTGCCAAAATACAAGCCGCTGATATATAAAGGTTTTTAAAAAAATAGTGTTCATTTAAATGACATGTCTATGCTGACATGTCGACAACATGAACATGGAAGCCGCTTATGACACTGGCGATGAGTGCGCAAGACCTCGATTACCTGACGGCGCTGGGCCCCGCCGCGCTGAATGACGGCCCGGTCGCGGCGTTGGAGCAGGCGTGGCAGGCCTGCCTGCGCGGCCAGTCAGAGTGCCCGCCGCAGGTTCGTCAAAGCATCTGGGATTCCTGGCGGCGCAGCGTCAAGGCCGACATTGATCCGGCAGATAACGCTTACCGCTTCGTCGCCGCCGACAGCCTCGCGGCCACGCTGGCCAACCACCGCGTGCTGATCGCCGCCGCCGCGCAAGTCATGCAGGGGTTGCTGGCGTACAACCCGCGCGGGCATATCAACCTCACCGATGGCGAGGGCACCACCTTGTACTTCTGCGGGCTGGATATCACGCCCGTGGGCAGTCGTCTGCTCGAATCGGTCCAGGGCACCAACTGCACCGGCCTGGCGCTGGCTGAAGATCATCTGGTGTATGTGCTGGCCGAAGAAAACTTCGCGGTCGGCCTGCGTCAGCGCCGCATGCACTGCGCCGCCGCACCGATCAAGAATGCCCAGGGCCAGACCCTGGCCGTGCTGACGCTCACCGCCGAACCCGGCTGGTTTCACTTTCATACCCTGGGCACCGTGCAGGCGGCCGCTGAAGCCGTGTCGCGGCAGATGGCGCTGCAAGCGCTGCTGGAAGAACAGCAAACCGTGCTCGAAGTGCTCAACGAAGGCCTTGTGGTCGTGGATGAACGCGGCTGCATCAAGGCGCTTAACCGCTATGCCCGGCAGTTGTTCGGGGTGGGACTGGAGCTGATTGGCAGTCCCTTCCAGTGCCTGGGCCGCAGTGAATTGAGCGATGCGCTGGGCGAGTCTGTGCGCGATCTGGATTGCACGTTCCAGCTGCATGATCGCAGCCAACTTGCCTGCCTGGTCTCGGTGTGCCCGCTGGGGCAGGGCGGGGTGATTGTGTCGCTGCGCGAAAACCGGCGCATTCGTGAAATCACCCGGCGCATTGTCGGCACCCAGGCGCGTTATACCTTCGACACCATCCAGGGCGCGTCGCAGGCGATCCAGGACGCGCTGCACCTGGGACGCATCGCCAGCCGCAGTGATTCCACCACGCTGATCCTTGGCGAAAGCGGCACCGGCAAGGAGTTGTTCGCCCAGGCCATCCACAATGCCAGCGAGCGTTGTCACGGCCCGTTCGTGGCGGTCAACTGCGGCGCCATTCCACGGGACCTGGTGCAGAGTGAGTTGTTCGGGCACGTCGAGGGCGCGTTCACCGGTTCAGCCCGTGGCGGCTCGGCGGGCAAGTTCGAGCTGGCCGATGGCGGCACCATTTTCCTGGATGAGATTGGCGACATGTCTTTCGACGCCCAGGTCAGCCTGTTGCGGGTGTTGCAGGAAGGTGAAGTCGCGCGGGTTGGCGCAAAAAGCGCACGCCAAGTGGATGTGCGCATCATCGCCGCCACCCACCGCAATCTCAGCCAGGCAGTGGCCGAAGGCGCGTTTCGCGAAGACCTGTACTACCGCCTGAATGTGCTGAACCTGACGGTGCCGCCGCTGCGGATGCGCCGCGAAGACATTCCCTTGCTGGCACGGCACTTCCTCAAACGCTGCGCGCGCTCGTTGCGCAAATCGGTGCAGGGCTTCTCCCCGGAGGCGCTGGCCCTGCTTTGCGCCCATGCCTGGCCGGGCAACGTGCGCGAGCTGGAAAACGCCATCGAACGGGCGACCAACCTGGCCATGGGGGAGTTGATCCAGCCGGGCGACTTGCCGCTGGACACCCGGCCTCGTCCGCTGGTCCATGCCTATGCGCCGCAACTTACCCAAGACCTGAGCAGTCACGAAAGGCACGCCATCGTTGCCGCGCTGAAAAACACCGGTGGCAATATCCGCCTGGCCGCCCGGCAGTTGAACGTGTCCCGGGGCGGGCTCTACAACAAGATGGATCGGCTTGGGTTGAATGCCGGGGATTTTCGCGGGCTCTGAACGGTTACTAATGTTCGAGGCTTGCTCCCGTGACGGCCGGACAGCCAACGCGTATCTATCTGACGCTGCGTAATCCAAATGTGGGAGGGGGCAAGTCGAATCGTCGCACCGCCCCTCCCACATTTGGATCGGGATCGGCACAAGATACCGGTCGGCTCTAAGGCCGCCGCGCTTTTGATCTTGATCTCAGGCGCCCCGTTAAACCACGCTGGCCGAACGCAGGCT
>NZ_CVTV01000055.1:15490-45333 GCF_900004865.1 Pseudomonas sp. 37 R 15
TTTTTGGTTACTTTTGGGGCTCTTTTCCAAAAGTGACCCGCTGTAAAAGCGGAACCCATAGCAGCCGTTACCGCAGAAACGGATATGTACTCGGGTCCAATCCAACATCCTGGTCGGCCCTGAGGCCGCCATCGGGGGCAAGCCCCCTCCCACATTTGCCGTCCCTGTCTCAGGTGCCCAGGTTTTCCGAGGTGACAATGTGTGGCGCAATATGCACCCGATGCCGCCTTGCATCGAACCCCTCGGCGCTCTGCAATTGCACCAGCAACTCCACCAACGCCACCGCCGTCTGGCGCGGTTGCGAGTCCATCACCACATCGATCAGCCCGCGGCTCAGCGCCTGGCGCGACAGCTCGGTGGACTCCTGCAGGATGCAGCACAACGCCGGGCGCTTGGGCAGTTGCGCCAGGGCGCTGATCACGCCGTCACCGCCACCGCCCACCACGCACAATCCGCGCAGGTCGGTGTGGCGGCTGAGCAGGTCAAGGGTGGCCTCTTCGGTGATGTCGCAGTTGTCCAGATTGATCAGCGGTTCCAGCGGCTTGAGCCCCGGCGCGTGTTCGGCCAGGTAGCGGTGCAACCCTTCGACCCGCGCCTGGTGGCCGAGAAAGCGATGGCCGCCCAGCAGAATGCCCACGCTGCCCTTGCGCGCACCGCACGTGCGCGCCACCAGCCAGCCCATGGTGCGTCCGACCACGTGGTTATCCTGGCCCACATAAGGCTCGGCCGCGTGTTCGTGAATATCCGAAAGCAATGCCACCACCGGCACGCCGGCTTCGCGGATTTGCGCAAGGCAGGCATTGATCAGCGGATGGGCGAAGCTGACCACCGCCAGGGCGTCGCACTGTACGGCCAGTTGCTCGATCTGCGCGACGATGGCGCTGGGTGTGCGGTCATTGATGTAGTCGAACTGGCAGGTCAGGTTGGCGCTGGCGTGATGCTGCGCCGCCGCGTTGATCGACTGGGCCAGGTTGGCATAGAACGCCTGGGCGGTGCCCAGCAGGAGAATGCCGAAGCGGTAGGTCGGACGCCGTTCGCGAATGCGCTGGCCGATCAGCCTCGCGGCGAAATAACCCACGGCTTCGGCGGCCTGGAACACCTGTTCGGCGGTTTGCGGATTGACCGGCGCGCGGGCGTTCAATACGCGGTCGACGGTAGCCACGCTGAGGCCCGCCTGGGCGGCAACTGTGGCGATGGTCGGGCGTTTATGGTTGGTCATGTCGAGCCCCTTGAGCGTCTTGATAGAAAACTATCAAGCCCCGCTGGGCCTGGATGATAGCTTGATAGGGAATGGATTCAAGGCCTTGAGGGTGATTTGGCCGCGCTCTATGGTTGGTTTCGCAACGTTTCTGAAACCACCCGCTGCGGAGAACAATAACAATGCCTGAACACACCGCTCACCGCGCCCGACGCGACTACAGCCTGACCGGCCCCGAGGCCGCCCGCGCCGCCGAAAAAGGTCTGGTCTCGGCCAGCTGGTACCAGTCGCCGGTCCCGCGCAAACGCATGAAAGAACTGATGCAGCGCCGCGACGGCCCGGCCCTGGTCGACACGGCCATCTGGTTCGCCGCGTTGTTCGCAACCGGCTTTGGCGGCTACTGGTTCTGGGGCTCCTGGGCCAGCGTGCCGTTTTTCCTGGCCTATGGTGTGCTCTATGGCACCGCCTCCAACCCGCGCTGGCACGAAACCGGCCATGGCACGGCGTTCAAGACCCGCTGGATGAATGACGCGCTGTACCAGGTGGCGAGCTTCATTGCATTTTCGAGCCCCATGTGTGGCGCTGGAGCCATGCCCGGCATCACACCGACACCATCGTCGTCGGCCGCGACCCGGAGATCGTCGAGCCGCGTCCGCCGAGCTTTGCCATGATGTTCCTGAGCCTGTTCAATCTGCCCCTGGCGTGGAAGACCTTCAGTGGCGTGGCCCGCCATGCCATCGGCCGGATGAGTGCCCAGGAACGGGATTTCATCCCCGAATCCGAGTGGCCCAAAGTGTTTCGCGCCGCGCGTATCTGGGTGGGCCTCTATGGGCTGATCATCGGCAGCGCCTTGTACCTGCACAGCGGGTTGCCGCTGATGCTGGTGGGGCTGCCGAGCATCTATGGCGCCTGGCTTGGCTACCTGTTCGGGCTTACCCAGCATGTGGGCCTGGCCGAGGACGTGCTCGACCACCGCAGCAACTGCCGCACCATCTACATGAACCGCGTGCTGCGCTTTATCTACATGAACATGAACTACCACCTCGAGCACCACATGTACCCGATGGTGCCGTACCACGCACTGGCGCAATTGCACGAAGAGATCCGTCGCGACTGCCCGCCGCCTTACGCCAATCTGTGGGAGGCCTACAAGGAGATCCTCCCGACGGTCTGGAAGCAGCGCAGCGACCCGACCTATTTCGTCCAGCGTCCGATCCGACGGCAGCCTGAATCTGTTCCTGCCGCTGTGCACGCAGAAGTCTCTGCCGGCTGAAGTTCGTTTCCCTTTAATAAGAGATAAAAACCATGAACGATCAATGGATCGACGTCTGCGCCGTGGGCGACATAGACGAAGAGGACGTGCTGCGCTTCGACCACGGGGCGCACACCTACGCGGTGTTTCGCTCGGCCGAGAATGAATTTTTCGCCACCGCCGGCCTGTGCACCCATGAAAAAATCCACCTGGCCGACGGCCTGGTCATGGACCATGTGATCGAATGCCCCAAGCACAACGGCCGCTTCGATTACCGCTCCGGCAAGGCCCTGGGCGCACCGGTGTGCGTCAACCTGAAAACCTACCCGGTACGGGTCGAAGCGGGGCGGGTACTGCTCGCCGTCACGGCGTGATGATGGACGCGCCCCTGATTATCGTCGGCGCCGGCCATGCCGGTGGCCGTGCGGCGTTGACCCTGCGCGAAGAGGGTTACAGCGGTCGGCTGATCCTGATCGGCGACGAACCTCACGTGCCCTACGAACGACCGCCCCTGTCCAAGGGCCTGTTGCAAGGCAGCCAGGACCTGGCCGGGTGCAGCCTGTGCGACAGCACGCGGCTGGCCGAGCTGGGTATCGAGCATATCGCGGGCAATGCGGTCAGCCGGCTGGCGCCGCCGCAGCATCGGCTGCAGTTGGCCGATGGCCGGTGGCTGCCCTACAGCGGATTGCTGCTGGCCACTGGCGGCCGTGCGCGGCGTCTGCCGCAGGCGCAAACCCACGTGCTTTACCTGCGCACCCATGACGAAGCCCTGGCCCTGCGTGAGCAGTTGCGGCCCGGCACTCGGCTGGTGGTTATCGGCGGCGGCTTTATCGGCCTGGAGGTGGCGGCGACCGCGCGCGGCCTAGGCTGTGCGGTGACGGTGCTCGAGGCCGGGCCGCGCCTGGCGGGCAGGGTATTGCCAGCAATCATCAGTGACGCGCTGCTGGCTTTGCACCGCGAGCAAGGTGTGGACGTGCGCTTGAATGTCGCGGTGGCGTCCATCGAGGCCGACGCCGTGCACCTGGTGGATGGGCAAACGCTGCCGTGCGACCTGGTGGTGGTCGGCATCGGCATGCAACCCAATCTCGAACTGGCCGCGGCGGCCGGGCTGGACGTGGGGCAGGGCATTCGCGTCGATGCGCAGTTGCGCACCAGCGCGGCGGATATCTACGCGGCGGGGGACGTGTGCGAGTTCCGTCTTGGCGGTCTCTACCAGCGCCAGGAAACCTGGCGCAATGCCGAGGCCCAGGGTCGGCATGCCGCATTGAATCTGCTGGGCCGGGCATTGCCTTTCGAGGCCGTGCCGGGTTTCTGGTCCGATCAGTATGATTGGGGCGTGCAGACGGTCGGCGTGATGACGCCGAGTACGGTCACCCGCGCCTTGCCCGATGGCGGCTTGCTGCTGTTCTACCTCGATGACCACGGGCTGCTACAGGGCGCCTGCGGTTGGGCGCCGGGCAACCGCGTGGCCAGGGACATCAAGCTGTGTGAACGCCTGATCGGCGCAGGTGTACCGTTGCCGTCGGCCGCTCTGGCTGATCCGGGTGTTTCTCTCAAACAATGGCTGCGAGGCTGATATGCGCCAATTGCTGGTATTTCAATCCTTATGGGCGATGCAAACCGAACCCGGCCCGCTCGAGGCGCAGCTGGACCGAATCGCCGCCGCCGGTTTCGATGGCGTCACCGATCACTACTGGAAGGCCGCAGAGGTTGCGCGCCTGCACGCGGCCACCGCCGCGCGCGGCTTGCAGATCGAAGGCCAACTGTTCCCGCAGACGGTGGACGACCTGGCGCGCGCGCTGGAGGTGATCAGCCGTTACGGCTGTCATCACCTGACCCTGCAAGCCGACGTACGTCCGCGTACCCAGGCCGAGGCGGGCCGGTTGATCGAAGGCTGGCAACGCCTGGCCGAGCAGGTGGATTTCCCGATCCTGCTGGAAACCCACCGTTACCGCCTTACCAGTGATCTGCTGTTCACCCTCGACTTGCTGGCGCAAATGCCTGACTTGAAACTGCTCGCGGACTTGTCCCACTACGTGGTCGGGCGCGAATTGCCCGAGCCCGGCGCCGCCGATGACGATGAGCAGATACGCACTATCCTGCGCCATAGCTGGGGCTTTCATGGCCGCGTCGCCAGCAGTGAACAGGTGCAGGTGGGTCTGGATTTTGCGCAGCATCAAGCCTGGGTCGAGCGCTTTGTGGGCTGGTGGCGCTACGGGATCGAAGACTGGCTGGCCCGCCCCGAGACACCCCCAAGCCTGTCGTTCACCTGCGAACTCGGCCCGCCGCCGTATGCGATCACCGCCGCGGATGGCCGAGAGCTCAGTGATCGCTGGGCCGAGGCGCTGAAGCTCAAAGCGCTGATTCGCCAGGTGTGGGACAGCTCACGTGCGACAACACCGCATCAGGCCAGCAAGCCGGTGCTGACCGCCACAATCAAGAACACCCCCAGCAGCGCGCGGTAGATCACGAAGGGCCAGGTGGAGAAGCGTTCCAGAAACTTCATCAGGCCCCAGATGGCGAAGAACGCCGACAGGCTCGCCACCACCAGACCGAAGATCAAATGCGGCCAGGCATGGGCGGGCATGTCGGCGTGCAGCAGCACCCACAGTTCTTTCAAGCCGGCCAGGGCAATGGCGGGCAGACCCAGCAGGAACGAGAACCGTGCAGCTTCTTCGCGTTTGAAGTTGAGGAACAGCGCGGCAGTCAGGGTCGAGCCCGAGCGCGATACGCCGGGGATCAACGCGCCAATCTGCGCGACTCCGACGATCAGCGCATCGCGCAAACGCATCTGGCTCACGTCGCGGGTGTGGTGGGCGCGCAATTCAGCCGCTGCCAGCAACACTGCCATCACCACACAGGCAATACCGATCACCATCAGCCCGCGCAGTGGCGAGTTGCAGGTGTTCAAGGTCGAGGACAGCGCCAGGCCGGCGATGCAGATCGGGATCGTTGCCAGCACAATCGCCACCGCCAGCTTGAACCAGCGGTCGTTGTAGTCACCCCGGCGTACGGCACTGATGCTGCCGGTGGTGACTTGCTGCACATCGCGCCAGAAATAGCTCACCACCGCCGCCAGCGCCGCCAACTGCATCGCCGCGGAAAACGCCGAGCCCGGGTCTTGCCAGCCAAGCAGGGCAGGCACCACGCGCATGTGGGCGGTGGAGGACACCGGCAACAGCTCGGTGATGCCCTGGATCACGCCCAGGATGAAAATCTGCAGGTAATCCAGGGAGGCGAACCCCACATCCAGGCCGGCGGAGCACACGTTAGTCAAAATACGAGTCCTTGAAAAAAGGGAGAGCCGGCGAAGTTTATTCTAAATGTTTCAGGATTTCGGCCAGGGCTGTTCGCTATCTGCAATCGGTTCAGCCAATAGAAAGGTTGGGCAATGTATTGGCCTGGCCGGCGCTTTTGTGAACAATGGCGCCCTGCGTTTTTTCACTGAGAGCCCCATGCCTGAAACCACCGTTGAATTGATCCAGACCGGCCCGGAACATGCCGAGCTGATCCGCAATCTCTACCAGTACTACGCGTATGAGTCGTCGGACTGGGAACAGGAAGACGTCGAGACCGATGGCCGTTTCTACATCCACGACGAGCACCTGGCCCGTTATTGGCAAGACCCGCAATGGAGCGCCAACCTGTTACTGGTGGACGGCTATATCGCCGGCTTCCTGCTGATCGAAGTCAGCGAACTGCCGGGTATCGATGCGCTGGAACTGGCCGACCTGTTCATCCTCAAGCGCTACCGCCGCAAAGGCATCGGCCGCGCCATCGCCACCCAGGTGCTGTGCAGCGGCGAGGACAACTGGCTGGTGCGTTTTTTTGATCAGGACGAAGTGTCCCAGGCGTTCTGGCGCACGGTGCTGGATAACCTGCCGCGTCCGGTGCAGACCCTGGAGCTGGACGATGAACCGCAGCTGATGAGCTACCTGATTACACACGCTTCACTGCATTGATCGGCCATGGGCCGGGGCCGGATTGAACAACACCTGCTGCATCGCCTGGGGCGCTTGCCCGAACGCCCTGAGAAACGCCTGGCGCATGCGCTCGCGATCACCGAACCCGGTTTCGCGGGCCACGACTTCGACCGGGTGGCGACTGGTTTCCATCATGGCCCGTGCCGCTTCCACGCGCAGGGCTTCGATGGCCTTGGCCGGCGTCTGCCCGGTTTCTTCGCGAAACACCCGGCTGAACTGGCGCGGGCTCAGGCGTGCGACATCGGCCAGGGCGTCCACCGACAGGTCGTGGGTGAGGTTTTCCCGGGCGTAAGCCAGGGCCAGTTGCACGCGATCGGACTTGGGGTCCAGCTCGAGCAAGGCCGACAGTTGCGATTGTTCACTGCCGCGCCGTTGGGCGATCACCAGCTTGCGGGCGATGCGCCGGGCCAGGTCACTGCCCAGGTCGTTCTCCACCATCGCCAGCGCCAGGTCGACCCCGGCGCTCATGCCGGCGCCGGTCCACACTTGGCCGTCCACCACGAATAACTTGTCGTCTTCCAGGCGAATGTGCGGGTAGCGCTTGCGAAACGCCGGCGCGTGGATCCAGTGGGTGGTGGTGCGCTTGCCGTCGAGCAGACCGGCTTCGGCCAGCACGAAAATGCCCATGCACAGCGAGGCCACGCGGCGCGATTGCGCAGAAGCCGTCTTGACCATCTCCAGCAGATTGGCTTCCGGCAGGCGAAACTCCAGGTAGCCGCTGACGATCAGCGTGTCATAGCCCTCGGGACGGATCGCCGTGGTGTTCACCGAAAACCCCTGGGATGTCATGACGGCGCCGCCGCTTTCCGACACCAGATGAAAAGCATAGGCCGGCTCGCCCCGCAGCAGGTTGGCGCACTCGAACACCGAGCCCAGGCTGAGGCTCAGGGACTGGAAGTTCGGGTAAACCATCAGCGCAACGCTGTGCATCGTTATTCTCCAAGGGGCGCGGGAGGGAGGATTGTCGGCGCGTGCCGGGTAAACGGCAACTGCCGCTGGCGAATGTCCGGAATCCTTGCGGATATGACATTGTGAGCCTGCGCGCACCTCCCTAACATTGCCTCAACGAACTAGACGACTGGTCTAATCGCAAGGGGCCACGCATGAACCGCGAAACCAAAGGTACACGCCAGACCATTCTTGACAGCGCGCAAACCCTGGTGGGTGCCAAGGGATTTTCTGCGGTGGGGTTGAACGAAATCCTGCAAGCCGCCGAGGTGCCCAAGGGCTCGTTTTATCACTACTTCACCTCCAAGGACGCGTTCGGGGTGGTGCTGCTCGATACCTACTTCGATCACTACATCGAGGGCATGCAGCAGCTGTTCAGCCAGTCGGGCTTGTCCCACTACGCCAGGCTGATGCGCTACTGGCAGGGCTGGATCGACAACCACACCGGCTGCACCGACGCCGGCAAATGCCTTGCCGTCAAACTCGGCGCCGAGGTGTCAGACCTTTCAGAGCCGATGCGCCTGGCATTGCAGCGCGGCACGTCACGCACCATCGATTTGCTCGCCATGGCGCTGCGGCACGGCGTGCAAGACGGTTCGCTGATGCTCGAGCAACCCCCCGAAAGCCTGGCCCGGCGCCTGTATGCGCTGTGGCTGGGGACCAGCGTCATGGGCAAGATATCCCGTACTACCGCGCCGTTCGATGAGGCGCTGGACCTGACCCGGCAGTTGCTGGGCCACCCCGAAAACCCTGCTATTCACCACGATCGAGGCACTGGAACATGAAAGTATTAATGGTACTGACCTCTCACGACCAGCTGGGCGATACCGGCCGCAAGACCGGCTTCTGGCTCGAAGAGTTTGCCGCTCCCTATTACGCGTTCAAAGATGCCGGTGCCGAGGTGGTGCTCGCATCGCCGGCCGGTGGCCAGCCGCCGCTGGACCCGGTCAGCGATCAGCCCGATGCTCAAACCGAACAAACCCACCGCTTCAACGCCGACCCTGCCGCGCAGCAGGCCCTTGCCACTACGGTGAAATTGGACGCGGTCAACGCCGATGACTTCGACACCGTGTTCTACCCGGGCGGCCACGGTCCGCTGTGGGACCTGGCCGAGTCGCCGGTGTCCATCGCGCTGATCGAGTCGTTCGAGCGTGCCGGCAAGCCTGTCGGGTTTGTCTGCCATGCACCGGGCGCCTTGCGTCATGTCAAGGCGGTCAACGGCGAGCCCTTGATCAAGGGCCGTCGCGTCACGGGGTTCTCCAACTCGGAAGAAGCCGCGGTGGGCCTGACTGACGTCGTGCCGTTCCTGGTGGAAGATGAATTCAAGAAACTGGGCGGCAAATACGAGAAGGGCGCCGATTGGCAGTCGTTCGTGATCGTCGATGGTCTGCTGGTGACGGGGCAGAACCCCGGCAGTTCCAGTGAAGTGGCCAAGGCCCTGTTGAAACTCACCGCTTAACTTAACCCCACCGACTTAAACCCACCGATTGATGCATGTGGCGGCTCGCAAGAGTCGCCAGTGTTTTCGCTCGTCCTGAATTTGGAATATCCCCATGGCTCATCCGTTGAACACCCCCGTAAAACTGGGGCATCACACCCTGAACAACCGTATCGTGCTGCCGCCCCTGACCCGCCAGCGCAGCGCGCAACCGGGCGATATCGCTACCGACTTGATGGCCCGGTACTACCGTCAACGTGCCAGCGCCGGTTTCATGGTCAGCGAGGGCACCCAGATCGAACCCCGTGGCCAGGGTTACGCGTGGACGCCGGGCATCTATACGCCGGCGCAGATCGATGGCTGGCGCAAGGTCACCGAGGCAGTGCATGCCGAAGGCGGCGTGATCTTCGCCCAGCTGTGGCATGTGGGCCGCGTGTCCCACAATGCCTTGCAACCCGACGGCGCCGCGCCGGTCGCACCCTCGGCCATCCAGGCCCTGCAGGCCAAGGCCTTTATCGAAACCGCGCCGGGTGTCGGCGAGCTCAAACAACCGCCGGTACCCCGCGCCCTGACGGTGCTGGAGATCGAGGAACTGGTCGGCCACTACGCACAGGCGGCGTGCAATGCACTGGACGCCGGCTTCGACGGGGTGGAGATTCATTCGGCCAACGGTTACCTGGTCAACCAATTCATCTCGGCCCATTCCAACCAGCGCGATGATGAATACGGTGGCACGCTGGATAATCGCCTGCGCTTTTTGCGCGAAATCGTCGAAGCCGTGTGCCGGGTAGTGGGTCCGGAGCGCGTGGGCGTACGCTTTTCGC
This sequence comes from Pseudomonas sp. 37 R 15, assembly GCF_900004865.1. NCBI lineage: Bacteria > Pseudomonadati > Pseudomonadota > Gammaproteobacteria > Pseudomonadales > Pseudomonadaceae > Pseudomonas > Pseudomonas sp. 37 R 15. The sequence goes on from NZ_CVTV01000055.1 coordinate 25,134, forward strand.
CGTTGTTCAGTGGCACCGATCAGGAGCGTGTCTACATCGGCCTGGTGGAAGAAGACCCGCACCACACCTACATCGAAGCGATCAAGGTGCTGGAGCAGTCGGGTATCGCCTATGTCTCCATCGCCGAAGCCGATTGGGACAATGCGCCCGACCTGCCGGACAGCTTCCGCCAGGCCGTGCGCAGCACCTTCAGTGGGCGCATCATCTATGCCGGCCGCTACACCGCCGAACGCGGTGCAAAACTGGTGGAAGCCGGGCTGGCCGACCTGATTGCATTCGGGCGGCCGTTCATTGCCAACCCGGACCTGCCGCAGCGGATCTTCAATGGCTGGCCATTGAATGCGTTGAAGGCTGACGGGTTGTATGGCGGGACCGAGGCGGGGTATGTCGATTATCCGGAATATGCCAAAGCAGACTGAGTTCGACGCTACCCTGTGGCGAGTCACGGGAGGGCAGGGCCCTCCAGCGTGAGCAAACGCCCTCGCTACAGGGCGCTGTCTGGTTTATTCCACGCGCAAGACAATCTTGCCAATATGGTCGCCACCTTCCATACGTGCGTGAGCCTGGGCGGCGTCGGTGTATTCGTACACCTTGTCGATGATCGGCAGGCAACGCCCCTCGCTCAGCACCGGCCAGATGTGTTCACGCAGCTGCTCGGCGATGGCGGCCTTTTCTTCGCGGGTGCGTGCGCGCAGCAGGGAACCGGTGATCACCGCACGTTTGCCGAGAATGCTCAGCAGGTCCACGTCATTGGCCTTGGCGCCACCGAGGAAGCCCAGTATCACCAGGTGGCCGTCCATGCCCAGGGCCTTGAGGTTGTTGTTGAGGTAGGAGGCACCCATGATGTCGAGGATCACATCGACGCCTTTGCCTGCGGTTTTCTCGACGATGACCTGGGCAAAATCCTCCTCGCGATAATTGATCGGCTGCGCTCCGAGCTTGGCGATCGCCGCGCATTTGTCGGCGCTGCCGGCGGTGGCGAAGGCCTCGATACCGAATTCCCGGCAGAGCATCAGGGCGGTGGTGCCGATACCGCTGGTGCCGCCGTGGATCAGCGCGCGCTGGCCGTTGCAGGCGCCGCCGAGGCCGAACAGGTTGGCCCAGACGGTGAAGAAGGTCTCCGGCACGGCAGCTGCTTGAATCCAGTCCATGCCTTCGGGAACCGGCAACGCCTGGCTGGCCGGCACCGCGCAGAACTGCGCATAGCCGCCGCCATTGGTCAGGGCGCAGACCTTGTCACCGAGTTCGTATTGATGCACGCCTTCGCCCAGCGCCACCACTTCGCCGGCCACTTCCAGGCCAGGAATCGGGCTCATGCCGGGTTTCATCGGGTATTTTCCGGCGCGTTGCAGAGCGTCGGGGCGATTGACCCCGGCGGCATGCACGCGAATCAGGATCTCGCCCGGCCCGGCCACCGGTACGTCTGCGCGACGCGGCTGCAGCACCTCGGGGCCGCCGGGGGCGGTGATTTCGATCAGGGTCATTTCTTGGGGCAGGGTCATGAACGGGTTCCTGTAACGATGAGCGTATGGGTTGGGACCGTGGCGAGCGGTCGACGGTTCAGCCAGATCATGCCCGCTTCCAGCAGCAGTGCAACCCCAATGGCGCTGGCTGCGAAGTCAGCACACCCCTGCAAGCCCATTGTCATGGCCAGGGCCACACTGGCGGCCGGTCATTTCGACGGACACAGGTGGCGTATGAACGAAACAAGACATCAGGATATCGGGCTGTTGTTTTTGCGGGTCAGTGGGGCGCTGTTTTTGCTGTGGGTGCATGGGTTGCCGAAACTGCTCCACTACAGTGAACAGCTGAAGCTGATCGAAGACCCGTTTCACTTGGGCGCGTCTGTCACATTGTGGTTGGCGATTTTTGCCGAAGTGCTGTGCCCATTGTTGATCGTCGCGGGCGTGCTGGTACGCCTGGCGTGCCTGCCGATCCTGGCGGTGCTGATCATTGCGCTGCTGGTGGTGCATCCGCAGTGGACGCTGTTCGAAGGGCAGTTTGGCTGGCTGTTGATGATCATCTTCGCCAGCATCCTGATCGCCGGGCCGGGACGACTGACACTGAGGCAGCGATTTGCCTGAATAGTAAAGGCGATTCAAATGTGGGAGCTTGCTCCCGAGACGGCCGCACAGCCAACGCGTATTTACCTGACGCGCCGAGACCCAAATGTGGGAGGGGGCTTGCCCCCGATGGCGGCCTCCCAGTCGACAGCTACCCACCTGACACGCCTCGATCCAATGTGGGAGGGGGGCTTGCCCCCGATGGCGGCCTCCCAGCCGACAGCTACCCACCTGACACGCCTCGATCCAATGTGGGAGGGGGGCTTGCCCCCGATGGCGGTCTCTGGGCCGACCAGGATGTTGGATCAGACCCGGTACATATCCGTTTCTGCGGTAACGGCTGCTATGGGTTCCGCTTTTACAGCGGGTCACTTTTGGAAAAGAGCCCGGAATGCCGGCCCAGCCAAAAGTAACCCAAAAGGCTCTTGCCCCACCACTCGGCACCTCGCTTGGGCTCGGTGTGCCCGAACGCAGGCTCGAATCCGTGGGCCGCCGCCACGCGCCATCCCTGGCGCGGGGCGGCTAACCCGGCGTCCTGCCGGGTTACCCACGGATTCAAGCCTGCGTTCGGCCAGCGTGGTTTAACGGGGTGCTTAAGATCAAAAGCAGATCAAAAGCAAAAGCGCGGCGGCCTTGGAGCCGACCGGTATTTTGTGTCGATTCCGATCCAAATGTGGGATTTTCAGCGGTTCAGGAACGCCAGCAGGTCTTCATTGAGCTGTTGGGTGTGGGTGGCGGCGAATCCGTGGGGCGCGTCCTTGTACACCTTCAGTTGCGCGCCCTCGATCATCTCGGCCGCGACCTTGCCGGTGGTTTCGAACGGCACGATCTGGTCACCGTCACCGTGGATGACCAGGGTCGGTACATCGATGCTGGCCATGTCCGGGCGGAAGTCGGTCTGCGAGAACGCGGTCACGCAATCCACGGTGGATTTGAGCGAGGCCTGCAGGGCGATCTGCAGGGTCTGGGTGAGCACACCGTCCGAGACTTTCTGGCCTTTGTTGAGCCCGAAGAACGGCGTGTTGAAATCGCTGATGAACTGCGCGCGATCCTTCAGCAGGCCGGCCTTGATGCCATCGAATACGTCGTTGGGCACGCCCTGCGGGTAATCGTCCTTCTGGCCGAAGATCGGCGTCACGGCGCCGAGCAGCACCAGCCCGGCGACCCGTGCGCTGCCATGGCGCGCAATGTAGCGGGCCACATCACCGCCGCCCATGGAGAAGCCCACCAGGGTCACGTCCTTGAGGTCCAGGTGTTCGATCAACTGGGCGATATCGTCGGCGAAGGTGTCGTAGTCGTTGCCGGTCCACGGCTGGTCCGAGCGGCCAAAGCCTCGACGGTCGAACGCGATCGTGCGAAAGCCACGGCTGCTCAGGTATTCCATCTGGTATTCCCACATATCGGCATCCAGTGGCCAGCCGTGGCTGAACAACACGGGCTTGCCGCTGCCCCAGTCCTTGAAATAGATCTGGGTACCGTCTTTGGCAACGAATGTGCTCATCTGAAACTCCTTTGTCTGCATGAAAAGAGTGGGTTAAAAATGCGCATGGGCTTATGCCTCGAAAGCCTGCGCCAAAAGTCGCCGCGCGGCTTGTATCGGTGTGCTTGCCAGCGTTACCAGCTGAACTTGAGCTCCATGCCCAGGTAGTTGCTGTCGTGTCCGCCGGCATCGCGCAGGGTCTGGCCGACCGCGTAGTGCACGGCTTCGACCGCGCCGGTCAGGTTCGACGTGAAGGCGTAGTCGGTTCTCAACTGACCGTAGGCGCCGGTCCAACGTTCACCCTGTCCGGCGGTACCGGCGACCGGCACGCTGGGCTGGGTGTAGACGGCGTCCGCGGTGGTTTGCCGCCACAGCAGGCCGACGGCGGTTTGCACGCTGAGCTTGGCGATGGGCTTGACGGTGATCGACGGCTTGACGTGGATCAGGTTGCTGTAGCCGGTATAGCCTGCCAGGGAAAAATAATAGCCGTTGGGGAACAGCGGGTTGAAGGTGCCGACGGTACCGTCACCGCTTTTGCGGTCACCGGAGGCGATGTCCAGTTGCAGGCCCACGCGCGGTTTCCACGCCAGGCTGTCAAAGGTGTAGCCGGTGCGGCTGCCGCCGGCCCAGGCGCGGATATCCTTGCTGCCCACCGAGCCGCCTTGCAGCATGGCTTCGATGTCCCAGTCGAACCCCTGTGCCGCGCCCCCCAGGCGCGCATCGAACAACTGGCGCGTCTCGTCGCCATCAGCGTCCAGGTAGTGCGCCGCGCGGCGCTCGTACACGCCATAGTAGGCCGACAGCTCGTTCGTGCCGCCCACCAGGCGCTCGACCCGCAGCAGGTGAAAGCGCGCATCACTGTTGGATTTGTCGTCGAAATGCCGGCCATCCTGGTACTGCACCGGTTGGCTGGCGATCCCGATAAAGCGCCAGTTCGGGGTTTCCCAGTCGGCCCACAACGCATCGAACGACTGCCGCACATTCGGGCCGTCTCGTGACGAAATGAAGCGCTGCAAGTCGAAGGCGAAATCCTGACGGCCGATCCGGCTCTTGAACGTGCCGCTGCTGAAGGTGTTCACGTATTCGGCAAAGGCCAGGCGCAGATCCACGCGGTTCTGATCGGCGCCGCCCAGGGTGGACTTGTCGTAGGCGCGCACGTCTTCAAGCTGGGTGAACACGCGCCAGTGTTGGTTCAAATGCAGGTCGGCATGCACCTGAAACCGTTGGATCAAATAGCGATCACGGGCCACGTTCTTTACGCCGAAACCGCTGGCGTCATTCATCTCGAAACGCTCGCGCAAGGTCGCGCCCAGGGACAGGTAGGTGAACGGGTCGGTGCCGGACAGCGGGATGTACTTGAGGTTGTCCAGCGGCTGCGTGCGCAGCGCCGGATCCTTGAGCACCGACCAGTTTTCCTGCCAGCGATTGGCCTTGATTGCCGGTCGGCTCGGTTGATCCTCGGCATGGACGCTGCCGACCAGCAGCGGCCACAGCACGGCCAGGCTCCAGCCTGTGTGACGAATCATTTTGCCGCGGTGAGCTGGTGAATTTCCGCGACATAACCGCCGGGGAATTCGACCAGTGCGCTGCGCCGACCTTTGCTGTCGAACGCGGGCACCAGCACCTTGGCCCCGGACCCGGTGGCCTTGCCGAGGGTGGCGGCCAGGTCGTTGACCTGATAGCCGGTGGTGTCGTGGCCGAACGGGTAGGGCAGTTGACCATTGGTGACCAGCACGGCCATGCGCCCGAAGGGCGACTCGATCTCCACGCGTCGGTAAGTGCCGCCCGCCTGGCCGACATCAACGGCCGGCGCGTGCTTGTCGTCGCTCACCACCTTGCCATGGGAGAAACCGAGAAACGCCTTGATAAAACGCTCGGCGCTGTCGTTGGAGACATACACGCGGTTTTCCGGAACGGTCTCGAACGCCGCGTAATCCGGGGTCTTGGTGTGCCAGTAGAGCTGCATGTTGACGCCGCCCGGCCATTGCACCACGGCGTCACGGCCAATCGGATCGGGAAAGTCGCTGACGATCACATCGGCGCCGTTGTCCCGCGCTGCCTTGAGCGCCACGTCCATGTCCTTGACCAGATAGCCGTTGCGCTCCTGGCCGAACGGGTGCGGCACGGGCGTGGTAAAGCCGAACAACGACACCGTACCCGCCGGGGTCTGCAGCAATTGCGAGGTGGTGCTGCTTGGCACCGGCAGCACATTCACCACCACCTGGGGCGTACTTTTGCCGCCAAACGTGGCAAGGAAACTCTGGGCGAAACGCTCGACATCGGCGGGCGCCACATACACGTGGCTGGTGTCATATTGCGGCGCCACGGCGACGCCTGGGGTGGCGGCCAGCGCGCTGTTGATCACTGCGCTTGCCAACAGCGTCAGTGCCACGGATACCTTGATTGCTTTGTTACGCATGCCCATTCTCCAGCGCTTCTGCGGGTTCGAAAGCCGTGAGGTTAGGGGGCGCAGCGCAACGCGAATTGTATGGACGTGCTCGGTTGAACGTTTCAGCCGCCAGGCGCAGGCTGGACTTCATTCTCAACACCGTCGCTGCGCCGCATAACCTGGAGGTGAAGTATCGGTATGTGATTGATGTGGAGAGTCTGAACAGGAAGAGCTGTGCGGCTTGATGATGTTGCTGGGTGGTTGAGTTCGGCCAGCGTGGGTTGACGGGGCGCCTAAGATCAAAAGCAAGAGCAAGAGCAAGTGCAAGAGCCGCTCGCTTCGCATCGTGGATACGCTGTTTGTGTGGGAGGGGGCTTGCCCCCGATGGCGGTGTACCAGTCAATATATAAGCTGGCTGGCACACCGTCATCGGAGGCAAGTCGAATCGTCGCATCGCCCCTCCCACATTTGGATCGGGATCGGCACAAGATATCGGTCGGCTCTAAGGCCGCCGCGCTTTTGATCTTGATCTCAGGCGCCCCGTTAAACCACGCTGGCCGAACGCAGGCTTGAATTCGTGGGTAACCCGGCAGGACGCCGGGTTAGCCGCACTGGGCCAGGGATGGCCCATTGCGGCGGCCCACGGATTCAAGCCTGCGTTCGGGCACACCGAGCCTAAGCGAGGTGCCGAGTGGTGGGGCAAGAGCCTTTTTGGTTACTTTTGGGGCTCTTTTCCAAAAGTGACCCGCTGTAAAAGCGGAACCGCCAGCCGCCGTTACCGCAGAAACGGATATGTACTCAATCTGATCCAGCATCCTGGTCGGCCCTGAGGCCGCCATCGGGAGCAAGCCCCCTCCCACATTTAAACCATGCTCACTTTTGATATTCAGGCCAACCCCCACCCCCGACTGACGGCTATTGTCAGAAATTCCCCGCAGGAGTACAAATGTACTCCATGACAACCCTGACCCCCCGCCGTACCGCCATCCTGACCTTCATCCGCGACCGCATCGCGCAGCAAGGCCAGCCCCCCAGCCTCGCCGAGATCGCCGAGGCGTTCGGCTTTGCCTCCCGCAGCGTCGCCCGCAAGCATGTGGTGGCTCTGAGCGAAGCCGGCTTTATCGAAGTCAACCCCAACCAGGCCCGTGGTATTCGCCTGCTCAACCAACCGTCGCGCCCGGAATGGCTGGATATCCCGGTGCTCGGCCGTGTGGCCGCAGGCCTGCCCATCGGTGCGGATGCCGAAGTGCACAACCGCCTGCAACTGGACCCCGCCACATTCGCCAGAACCCCGGACTACCTGCTGCGTGTGCAGGGCGATTCGATGATCGAGGACGGCATTCTCGATGGCGACCTGGTGGGCGTGCGGCGCAGTGCCGAGGCCTTGAACGGGCAGATTGTGGTGGCGCGTCTGGACGGTGAAGTCACCATCAAGCGTTTCGAGCGCACTGGCGACAAGGTGCGCCTGCTGCCGCGCAACCCCGCGTATCAGCCTATCGTGGTCGGGGCCGATCAGGACCTGGCCATCGAAGGGGTGTTCTGCGGCCTGGTGAGGCAAGGCTGATGGGCGCCGTGGTTGCCCTGGACTCGCTGTTCAATGGTGGGCGAGTCTGGAAGGGCCGGCCCGCCGCGCCACCGGCCAGTGTGCACCCCACGGGGCTGGCGGCGCTGGACGCGGTGCTGCCCAGCGGCGGCTGGCCGGAGGCGGCCTTGAGTGAAATTCTGATGGCCAGGGAGGGCGTGGGCGAACTGCAACTGGTGCTGCCGACCCTGGCGCGCTTGTCGGCGCTGGGCGAGCGCATTGTGCTGGTGGCGCCGCCCTACACGCCGTATCCCCACGCCTGGCAGAACGCAGGGGTGGATGTTCGCCAGCTCGCGGTGATCCATGCCCAGGAGCGCGATGCGCTGTGGGCAGTGGAGCAATGCCTGCGCTCCGGCAGTTGCGGCGCGGTGTTGTGCTGGCCGCACAAGGCCGATGACCGGGCCTTGCGCCGTTTGCAGGTGGCGGCGGAAACCGGGCAGACCCTGGCGTTCGCCTGGCGCTCCTTGAGTGAGGCGATCAATCCATCGCCGGCCGCCTTGCGCCTGGCGGTCGAGTCAAGGCCGGCACAAGTGCGCGTGCTCAAATGCCGGGGCGGCCTGGCCCACCCGGCGCCGATTGCCCTGGCGGGGCATTGAGGTTGCCATGCGCTGGGTTTGTATTGTTTTCCCGCAGTTGGCGCTGGACGCCGTGCTGCGGGCCCATCCCGAGCCCGATCAGCCGCTGGCACTGCTGGCCGGTACGCCGCAGCGACGCGTGCTGCAAACCGTCAATACCGCCGCCCGCGCCCTGGGGTTGCGTCCCGGCCAGTCGCTGACGGCGGCGCATGCCCTGACCAAAGCCTTTGCCTGCGCTGAATACGACCCGCTGGACATCGAGCGCTGCCAGCAATTTCTGGCCGCCTGGGCCTACCGCTTCAGCTCCCAGGTCAGTGTGTATTACCCGCGCGCCTTGCTGTTCGAGATCGAGTCGAGCCTGGGCCTGTTCGGGCCCTGGCCGCAGTTCGAAGCGCGCTTGCGCCAGGAGTTGACCGAGCTGGGCTTTCGTCACCGCATCGTCGCCGCGCCCAATCCGGCGGCGGCGCGGGTGTTGGCCAATCGTTACGATGGCCTGGCGGTGGCCGATGACAGCGCCTTGATGCAGGCCCTGGCGCCACTGCCGGTCGACCGCGCCGGGATTGACCCGCAGGCCGCCAGCGCCTTGTCGCGCATGGGCCTGCGCACGTTGGCCCACGTGCAGGCGCTGCCCCGGCATACCCTGGCGCGACGCTTTGACGCCAGCCTGCTCAAGCACCTCGATGCCCTGACCGGGCAGCGGCCGTTGGCCCTGGGGTTCTATCAACCGCCGGACCGGTTCGATGTGCGCATCGAGTTGAATTTCGACGTGCAATCCCACCAGGCGTTGCTGTTTCCCTTGCGCCGCCTGACTGCTGACTTGTCCGCCTTCCTGTGCGGGCGTGACAGTGGCGTGCAGCGTTTCGACCTGCACCTGGAGCATGCCCAGGCACCGGACAGTGTGATCAAGGTCGGCCTGCTGAGTGCCGAACGCGAGCCCTCGATGCTGTTCGAACTGGCCCGTGGGCGCCTGGAACAGGTGCAAGTCACGGCGCCTGTGCGCGGGTTTCGCCTGGTGGCCCAGGACTTGCCGGTGTTCGTGCCGCAGCGCCAGGACCTGTTCGACGACCGCCCGCAACAGACCCTGCCCTGGGAGCAATTGCGCGAACGTCTGCGCGCACGCCTGGGTGATGAAGCGGTGCAGGGCCTGCGCTTTCACGCCGACCATCGCCCTGAATGCGCCTGGCAAACCGCCGTTGATCCCCGTCCATGCCCGACCTTGAACAAGGTGCGGCGCCCTGGCTGGTTATTGGACCAGCCGACCTTGCTGGCCGAGCAGGGCGTACAGATCCTGATGGGACCGGAACGCATCGAATCCGGCTGGTGGGATGGCGCCGATATCCGCCGCGACTATTACCTCATCCAGACCCGTGCCGGCCAGCAAGGCTGGGCCTACCGCACGGTGGGGCAACAGGATGGGTTGTGGTTGCAGGGCTGGTTCGCATGAACACCAACAGGCCACCACCCCCTGTAGGAGCGAGCTTGCTCGCGAAGATAGTTAACGATAACGCGGGGCACCTGAATGAATGCGGTGCCCCAGGGTTTTTCGCGAGCAAGCTCGCTCCTACAGAGACGGGGCAGGCATGAGTTACGCCGAGCTGCATTGCCTGTCCAACTTCAGCTTCCAACGCGGCGCCTCCAGTGCGCTGGAATTGTTCGAGCGTGCCAAACGCCAAGGCTACAGCGCCCTGGCGATTACCGACGAGTGCACGCTGTCGGGCATCGTGCGCGCCTGGCAGGCGGCCAAAGCGCTGGAGTTGCCGCTGATTATCGGCAGTGAAGTGCGCATCGAGAACGGGCCGACACTGGTGTTGCTGGTCGAAAACCTGAGCGGTTACCAGCACCTGTGCCGTTTGATCACCCTGGCCCGACGCCGCGCCGAAAAGGGCAGCTACCGCCTGCTGCAGGAAGACTTCGAGCAACCGTTGCCCGGCCTGCTGGCCTTGTGGGTGGCGCAAGACAGCGACACTCAGGCCAATATCCAGTGGCTGCGCCGCACCTTTGCCGAGCGCCTGTGGCTGGCGGTGCACCTGCATTGCGGACAGGACGATGCGCGCCATCTGGAACAACGCCTGCACCTGGCGGCCAGCCTGCAGATCCCGGCGGTCGCCTGCGGTGATGTGCACATGCATGCGCGCGGCCGCCGCGCCCTGCAAGACACCATGACTGCCATCCGCCATCACGTCCCGGTGGCCGAAGCCGGCCTGCATTTGCACCCCAATGGCGAGCGGCACCTGCGCAGTCTCGAAGCCCTGGCCGCGCTGTACCCCCAAGCCCTGCTCGATGAAACCCTGGCCATCGCGCGGCGTTGCACCTTCGACCTCGGCCAGTTGCGTTATCACTACCCGCGTGAGCTGGTGCCCGCAGGCCATGATGCCGAATCCTGGTTGCGCACCCTCACTCAGGAAGGCATTGCCCAGCGCTGGCCCGAAGGCATCGACCCCAAGACCCTGGCGCAGATCGACAAGGAACTGGCGCTGATCAGCGAGCTGGGTTACGAAAGTTACTTCCTTACGGTGCACGACATCGTGCGCTTTGCCCGCAGCCGTTCGATCCTGTGCCAGGGGCGCGGTTCGGCGGCCAACTCGGCGGTGTGTTTTGCCCTGGGCATCACCGAGATCAACCCGAGCCTGAGCAATGTGCTGTTCGAACGCTTCCTGTCCAGGGAGCGCAACGAGCCGCCGGATATCGATGTGGATTTTGAACACGAGCGCCGCGAAGAGGTGCTGCAATACGTCTTCCAGCGTTATGGCCGCACCCGTGCAGCGTTGACGGCAGTGGTCAGCAGTTACCACGCGACCGGCGCGGTGCGCGATGTGGCCAAGGCCCTCGGGCTGCCGGCGGACCAGGTCAACGCATTGGCCGACTGCTGCGGGCGCTGGAGTGACGACGCGCCACCATTGGAGCGCCTGCGCGAAAGCGGCTTCGACCCGGACAGCCCGCTGCTGCGCCGCGTACTGACCCTGACCGGGCAATTGATCGGCTTTCCCCGGCATTTGTCCCAGCACCCCGGTGGCTTCGTGATTTCCGAATACCCGCTGGACACCCTGGTGCCGGTGGAGAACGCCGCCATGGCCGAGCGCACCATCATCCAGTGGGACAAGGACGACCTCGACGCCGTCGGCCTGCTCAAGGTGGATATTCTCGCCCTGGGCATGCTCAGCGCGATCCGTCGCTGCTTCGATTTGCTGCGCCGCCATCGCCACCAGAATTGGAGCTTGGCAACTATTCCCAAGGAAGACCCGGCCACCTACGCGATGATCAGCAAGGCCGACACCATCGGTGTGTTCCAGATCGAATCGCGGGCGCAGATGTCGATGTTGCCCAGGCTCAAGCCGAAAACCTTTTATGACCTGGTGATCGAGGTCGCCATCGTGCGGCCGGGGCCGATCCAGGGTGGCATGGTGCATCCGTATTTGCGTCGCAGGAACAAGGAAGAGCCCACCACGTATCCATCGCCTGAATTGGAAGTGGTGTTGAAACGTACCCTGGGCATCCCGTTGTTCCAGGAACAAGTGATGCAGATCGCCATGGTCGCCGCCGACTACAGCCCTGGCGAGGCCGATCAGTTGCGCCGCTCCATGGCCGCCTGGAAGCGCCACGGCGGCCTGGAACCGCATCAGCAGCGGCTGCGCACCGGCATGCTCAAAAACGGCTACACCGAAGCCTTTGCCGCGCAGATTTTCGAGCAGATCAAAGGCTTTGGCAGCTATGGTTTTCCCGAGTCCCACGCGGCCAGTTTTGCCTTGCTGACCTACGCCAGTTGCTGGCTCAAATGCCATGAGCCGGCGGCTTTCGCCTGCGCGCTGATCAACAGTTGGCCAATGGGTTTCTACAGCCCGGACCAGATCCTGCAGGACGCGCGCCGTCATCGTCTGCAGATTCGCCCGGTGGACGTGCAGGCCAGCGACTGGGATTGCAGCCTGGAACCCATCGACGGCGAGCAACCGGCGATTCGCCTGGGTCTGCGCATGATCTCGGGCTTTCGCGAAGACGATGGGCGGCGCATCGAGGCCGTGCGTCAGTGCCGTGCATTCAGCGACATCGCCGACCTCGACGCCCGCACCGGCCTGGATGCGCGCGCCCAAGCCTTGCTGGCGGATGCCGGCGCCTTGCGCGGGTTGGCCGGTAACCGGCATCAGGCCCGCTGGCAGGTGTCCGGTGTGCAGACCCAACTGGGCCTGTTTGCCGGCCTGCCGAGCCCCGATGAAGCAGACGTGGCCTTGCCTCAACCCACGGTGGGCGAGGACTTGCACGCCGATTACGCCACGCTCGGCACCACCCTGGGGCCGCACCCTTTGACGCTGCTGCGCGCGGAACTGCGTAAGCGCCGCTGCCGCAGTTCCCAGGAACTGCTGAGCGTGGAGCATGGGCGCAATGTGAGCGTGGCCGGGCTGGTCACCGGGCGCCAACGTCCCGGCACCGCCAGTGGTGTGACCTTTGTCACCCTGGAAGATGAGTTCGGCAACCTCAATGTGGTGGTCTGGCGCGACCTGGCCGAACGTCAGCGCAAGGCCCTGATCGGCTCGCGACTGCTCAAGGTGGACGGGCGCTGGGAGGCGGTGGGCGAGGTGCGGCATTTGATCGCCGGGCGCCTGACCGACCTGTCGCCGCTGCTGGACGGCATTGTAGTGCGCAGCCGGGATTTTCACTGAGGCCAGTGGTTTATTCGGCCCAAGTTCGACAAGATGAAACCATCTACCGCCGCCGCGCTCCAAAACTTGCGACTGCCTTCTCATTGCCCAGAGCCCGATCATGCAATTTTTATCCAACTCCCACGGCTGTGAAGGCTGGGCCGGTGAAATGGCCCAGCGAATTCGCGCGTTTGACTGGTCAGGCACCGACCTCGGCCCGATCGATCGCTGGTCCACCAGCCTGGCCTGCACCGTGCAGATGATGCTCGCTTCGCCCGTGCCCATGGTGATGCTATGGGGGCGCGCCGGTTACATGATCTACAACGACAGCTACTCGGTGTTCGCCGGCGGTCGCCACCCGTACCTGCTGGGCACGCCGGTGGAACTGGGCTGGCCGGAGGTGGCCGAGTTCAACCGGCATGTGGTGGACACATGCCTGGCTGGCGGCACCTTGTCGTTCAACAACAAGGAATTGGTGTTGTCGCGCCATGGCAGGCCGGAAACCTTGTGGCTGGACCTCTACTACAGTCCGGTGGCCGGGGATAACCAGCAACCGGCCGGGGTGCTGGCGATCGTGGTCGAGACCACTGAACTGGTCAAGTCCGAGCGGGTGCGCCAGGAGCTGACCCATAATCTGGAGCAGCGCGTAGCGGCCGAAGTGCAAGCGCGTTCCGCCGCCGAGGAGCAGTTGCGCCAGTCGCAGAAGCTGGAGGCGATTGGCGGCCTGACCGGCGGCGTGGCCCATGACTTCAACAACCTGCTGCAAGTGATCGCCGGCAACCTGCACCTGCTGGCCCGCCATGAGCCGGACAACGCGCAAGTACAGCGGCGCGTCTCCGCCGCGATTGCCGCGGTGGAACGCGGGGCCACCTTGTCCTCGCAACTGTTGGCGTTTGCGCGGCGTCAGCCCTTGTCGCCAGCGGTGTACAACCCGCAGCGTATCTATGCCGGCCTCGGTGAACTGCTGCAACGCGCGCTGGGTGAGACCATCCATATCGACGTGCAGTTGCCGCAGGATTCCTGGTGCATCAACGTCGACCGCAACCAGCTGGAAAACGCGCTGCTCAACCTGGCGATCAATGCCCGCGATGCCATGCAAGGCGAAGGCGTGATTCGTATCACCGGCGAGAACATCATTCTCAACCCGGCCGAATGCGCGGGCAAAAGCATCAAACCCGGCGAGTATGTACGCCTGGCGGTCACCGACACCGGCGCGGGCATGCCGTCGACGGTACTCAAGCGCGCGTTCGAACCGTTTTTCACCACCAAGCGCGAAGGGCAGGGCACCGGCCTCGGGCTGAGCATGGTGTTTGGTTTTGTCCGTCAAAGCGGCGGGCATGTCGACATCTGGAGCGAGGAGAACAAAGGCTCGGTGGTGCAGATGTATTTCCCGCGCAGCCTGGAACCGGAGCATGTCGAACCGGACATTGACCTGGAGAGCCCTTGCACCGGTCAGGAAACCATTCTGGTGGTGGAAGACAACGAAGGCGTGCGCCTGACCGTGGTGGAGCTGCTGACGCAGTCGGGCTACACGGTGTTGACGGCCGAAGACGGCGATCAGGCCATGGCCAAGCTGCAGTCCGGCCTGCAACCGGAACTGATCTTTACCGATGTGGTGATGCCCGGCCGCATCAAGAGCATCGACCTGGCCAACTGGGCGCGTGCCCAGGTGCCGCCGATTCCGGTGCTGTTCACCTCCGGCCACACCCGCGACATTCTTTCCTCCAATCATCTGCTGAGCGCCGATATTCACCTGCTGAGCAAACCCTACAGTCCCGACGCCCTGACGCAACGGGTACGCAGCGTTCTCACCGCCAGACAAGGTTGTTCATGACTTCACAGCGCAACACTCCTCCACCGACCGTCCAGCACACCGGCTTTGTGCGGGTGCGCGGCGCTCGCGAACACAACTTGCGTAACGTCGACGTGGATATTCCCCGCGATGCCCTGGTGGTGTTTACCGGTGTGTCCGGTTCCGGCAAGTCGTCCCTGGCGTTTTCCACCGTGTATGCCGAGGCCCAGCGCCGCTATTTCGAATCGGTGGCGCCCTATGCGCGACGCCTGATCGACCAGGTCGGCGTGCCGGATGTCGACAGTATCGAAGGCTTGCCGCCCGCCGTGGCCCTGCAACAGCAACGTGGCACCCCGAGTGCGCGGTCCTCGGTGGGCAGTGTGACCACCTTGTCGAGCCTGATCCGCATGCTGTATTCCCGCGCCGGCCGCTACCCGCCGGGGCAGGCGATGCTGTACGCCGAGGACTTTTCGCCGAACCTGCCCCAGGGCGCGTGCCCGCAATGCCATGGCCTGGGTCGCGTCTATGAAGTGACCGAAGCGCTGATGGTGCCCGACCCGTCCCTGACCATTCGCCAGCGCGCGGTGGCGTCCTGGCCGCTGGCATGGCAAGGCCAGAACCTGCGGGACATCCTCGTGACCCTGGGTTACGACGTGGATATCCCATGGCGCGACCTGCCGAAAAAACAGCGCGACTGGATATTGTTCACCGAAGAGACCCCCACCGTACCGGTGTACGCCGGCTTCACCCCGGCACAGACCCGCGATGCCTTGAAACGCAAGCTGGAGCCCAGTTACCAGGGCACCTTCAGCGGTGCGCGGCGCTACATCCTGCACACCTTCGCCCATACCCAAAGCGCGCTGATGAAAAAGCGCGTGTCGCAGTTCATGCAAGGCAGTGCCTGCCCGTTGTGCGAGGGCAAGCGGCTGACCCGGGCGGCGCTGTCGGTGAAGTTTGCCGGGGTGGATATCGGTGAGCTGTCGCAACTGTCCCTGACCCGCCTGGCCGAGCTGCTGCGGCCGGTGGCGGCGGGGCAGGACAAGATGAAACTGTCGGTGGAAAAGCGCCTGGCCGCCCAGCGCATCGCCGAGGATCTGCTCGAACGGGTCAGTACCTTGATCGAGCTGGGCCTGGGCTATCTGTCCCTGGAGCGCAGCACGCCGACGCTGTCGTCCGGTGAGTTGCAGCGTTTGCGCCTGGCCACGCAACTGGGCTCACAATTGTTCGGGGTGATCTACGTGCTGGACGAACCTTCGGCGGGCCTGCATCCGGCTGATGGCGAAGCCTTGTTCAGCGCGCTTGCGCGTTTGAAAGCGGCCGGCAATTCGCTGTTTGTGGTGGAGCATGACCTGGAAACCATGCGCCG
The DNA here is from genome assembly GCF_900004865.1 of Pseudomonas sp. 37 R 15. NCBI lineage: Bacteria > Pseudomonadati > Pseudomonadota > Gammaproteobacteria > Pseudomonadales > Pseudomonadaceae > Pseudomonas > Pseudomonas sp. 37 R 15. Next base: position 41,012 of record NZ_CVTV01000055.1, read on the forward strand.
CGCCGACTGGCTGATCGACGTCGGCCCGGCCGCCGGCGAGCACGGCGGGCAAGTCCTGTACAGCGGCCCGCCTGCGGGGTTGGCGGATGTCGCAGCCTCGCAGACCCGTGACTACCTGTTTGCCGAACCGCGGGCCTTGAATCCCACCCGGCGTGAACCCAGTGGCTGGCTGAAGCTGCAAGGGGTGACGCGCAACAACCTGAAGAATCTTGCCGTGGATTTTCCGCTGGGCTGCTTCACGGCGGTGACCGGGATTTCCGGTTCGGGCAAATCCAGCCTGGTCAGCCAGGCGCTGCTGGAACTGGTCAGCAGCGGCCTGGGGCGTGTGCTGGAAAACACCGACGAGCCCAGCCTGGAAGACGCTGCCCCAGCCGCCAGCGAAGGCCGCATCAGCGCCGGGCTGGAGCAGATCCGGCGTTTGGTGCAGGTGGACCAGAAACCCATCGGTCGTACACCGCGCTCCAATCTTGCCACCTATACCGGGCTGTTCGACAACGTGCGCAAACTGTTCGCCGCCACGCCGGCAGCGAAGAAGCGTGGCTACGATGCGGGGCAGTTCTCGTTCAACGTCGCCAAGGGCCGTTGCCCGAACTGCGAAGGCGAGGGATTCGTCAGCGTCGAATTGCTGTTCATGCCCAGCGTGTATGCGCCATGCCCGACCTGCCACGGTGCGCGATACAACCCCGAGACCCTGGCGGTCAAATGGCAAGGCCTGGACATCGCCCAAGTGCTGGGCTTGACCGTGGAGCAGGCCGTCGAGGTGTTTGCCGAACAGCCTGGCGTGCTGCGCGCCCTGCAGGTGCTGCGCGATATCGGCCTGGGCTATCTGCGCCTGGGCCAGCCGGCTACCGAGTTGTCGGGCGGTGAAGCGCAGCGCATCAAGCTGGCCACCGAGCTGCAACGCACGGCGCGGGGCGCCACGTTATACGTGCTGGACGAACCGACCACCGGGCTGCATCCCAAGGATGTCGACCGCTTGCTCAGCCAGCTCAATCAATTGGTGGAAGCGGGGCATACGGTGGTGGTGGTCGAGCATGAAATGCGCGTGGTGGCGCAGAGTGACTGGGTGATCGATATCGGGCCCGGAGCCGGCAATGCGGGTGGGAAGGTGGTAGCCAGTGGTAAGCCGCAGGCAGTCGCCAACCACAAGGACAGCCGCACGGCGCCATTCCTGGCGCGTGAACTCTGAAATGCAGACAAGGGTGGGAGGGGGCTTGCCCCCGATAGCGGTGGGTCAGGTAAATGGATGTTGACTGATCCGCCGCCATCGGGGGCAAGCCCCCTCCCACAATTGATCGCGTGCAGGTCGAAGACTTCATGCATTCGATAAAGCGATTCACCCAGGTCTTGGCAACTGCTGGCAACTGCTACCAATCCCAATGCTGAAATGCAGACACGTGTGGGAGGGGGCAAGCCCTCACAGTGAGTTCTCAAGCCACTTGCCTGGCCTGTTCGCGTTCGGCGATCAGTTGGCGGGTAAGCGGGATGAGTTTCTTCCCATAGTCGATCGCGTCGTTGAGCGGATCGAAGCCGCGAATCAGGAACGTGGTGATGCCCAGGTCGTAATAATCCAGCAGCGCCTCGGCGACTTGTTCGGCAGTGCCCACCAGTGCCGTGGAATTGCCCTGCGCGCCGAGCAAGCCGGCAATCCCGGTCCACAGGCGCTTATCCAGCCGTGAGCCTTGCGCCGCCGCTGCCAGCAATCGCCGCGAGCCCTCATTGGGCGGTTCGCGCCGCACAAAACCGCTGTTCTCGGCCAGCGCCGTGGCTTGCTGCAAAATGGTGTCCGCCCGCTGCCAGGCCAATTCCTCGGTCTCGGCCAGGATTGGCCGCAATGACAAGCTGAAGCGAATCGTGCGCCCATGCTGCGCCGCTTCGGCCCGCACCTGCGCCACCACCTCGCGCACTTGCTCGTAGGTCTCGCCCCACAGCGCATACACATCCGCATGCTTGCCCGCCACCGCGATCGCCGCCGCCGACGAGCCGCCGAAGTACACCGGGATGTGCGGCTGTTGCGGCGACTTCACACTGGAGTGCGCACCTTCGACCTGATAGTAGGTGCCGGCGAAATCGAAAGGCTTGTCGCTGGTCCATTCCTGGCGCACCACGCTCAGATATTCGTCGGTGCGCGCATAGCGCTCGTCCTTGCCGATATGGCTGCCATCGGCGCGCAGTTCACGGTCGTCGCCGCCGGTGATGATATGCACGGCGGTGCGTCCACCGTTGAACACGTCCAGCGTGGCGAACTGGCGCGCGGCCAATGTGGGTTGGGCAAAGCCTGGGCGGTGGGCGATCAGGAATTTAAGCCGCTGGGTCACGCTGGCGGCATGGGCGGCGATCAACGTGCTGTCCGGGCTGTTGGAATGGAAGGCCACCAGGGCACGGTCGAAGCCGGCCTCTTCATGGGCGCGCGCCACGCTTTCGACGTAATCGGGTTGCAGCGTCGGGCCGCTGCGCGGGTGGATCTCGGAGGCGTGGTGGCCGCCGATGTAGCCGATGAATTCGATGCTCATGGTCAGGTCCTTGTTGAAGTCGATAAACAAGCCTCCACCGGGCAGGGGGTCGGTCCGTAGCGTGAAAATAGGGCGCACGGCTGAATCTGTAAAAGGCCGATTGGTTCTAACCTAATTATTAAAATCGGGAATTACGATTTTAATCATTATCAGAAGTTTGCATTTAGTAGCTGGATCTGCGCATTTTCCCGTGCGATGCGATCGCCTCCAAAGCTCGACAGCTTTGCCAATTGAACTACCTTGACTGTCGAGCCTTCCCACTCGGTACTCAAGCATGCGCACCTTATGGACGCGGTATCTGGCGTTGCTGGAAAACGACCTGAGCACACAGATTTTCGACAACGTGAAGAACCTGCTGGTATGCGCGCTGCTCTTCGCTGCGGGGACCAATGCGCTGGTAGGACCCCGCGAGTTGTTTATCGGCATGTTCGCCTCACATGTCGCGGGCTGGGGCTTGATTATCCTGTCCACGGTACTGATGCTGCTGAACATCAGCGACGGCATTCGGCGGATGGCCAAGCTGCGTTATCACCTGGTGTTGCAGCTGTTGCTGATCCTGATCTATGTAGTGGTCGCCGAGCGGATGGTGGAGATTGTGTGGGGCTTTCGCGCCCATTGAAGTATCCTCCGCGCCTCGTTCACCACTGATCCAGAGAAGATGACAGGACAAGACATGCAGGCGCTGCTGGAGTCGATCCTCGACGAAGTGCGGCCTCTGATCGGCCTCGGCAAAGTCGCCGATTACATTCCCGCCCTGGCCGACGTACCCGCCAACCAGCTTGGCATCGCGGTATACGGCAACGATGGCGCAGCCTATTGCGCCGGCGATGCCGATACGCTGTTTTCGGTGCAGAGCATTTCCAAGGTGTTCAGCCTGGTGCAGGCCATCGACCACGGCGGCGAAAGCATCTGGGAGCGCCTGGGCCATGAACCGTCGGGGCAACCGTTCAACTCGATGGTGCAGCTGGAATTCGAACGCGGCCGACCGCGCAATCCTTTTATCAACGCCGGTGCGCTGGTGATCTGCGACATCAATCAGTCGCGCTTCGCCGTGCCGATCCTGTCGATGCGCGATTTTGTGCGGCGGCTGTCGGGCAATCCGCAGATTCTGGTCAATAGCGTGGTCGCCGAATCCGAAGCCCAGCACGGTGCGCGTAATGCGGCCATGGCCTACCTGATGAAAGCCTTCGGCAACTTCCATAACGATGTGGACGCGGTGCTGCACAGTTACTTCAACTACTGCGCCTTGCAGATGAGCTGCCTGGACCTGGCCAGGGCGTTCAGCTTCCTGGCCAACGAAGGCGTGAGCGCCCACAGTGGCGAGCAGATCCTGACCGCGCGTCAGACCAAACAAGTCAACTCGATCATGGCCACCAGCGGGCTGTATGACGAGGCGGGCAATTTTGCTTATCGCGTAGGGTTACCGGGCAAGAGCGGGGTAGGCGGCGGGATTGTCGCGGTGGTGCCGGGGCAGTTTACCGTGTGCGTGTGGTCGCCGGAGTTGAACGCAGCGGGGAACTCGCTGGCGGGGATCAAGGCGTTGGAATTGTTGAGCGAGCGGATTGGGTGGTCGGTGTTCTAGGGTCGCCGTGGAACGCTGACTAACAGGCGCCATAAATCAAGAATGTGGGAGGGGGCTTGCCCCCGATGGCGGCCTCTGGGCCGACCAGGATGTTGGATTGGACCGAGTACATATCCGTTCCTGCGGTAACGGTGGCTGGCGGTTCCGCTTTTACAGCGGGTCACTTTTGGAAAAGAGCCCCAAAAGTAACCAAAAAGGCTCTTGCCCCACCACTCGGCACCTCGCCC
>NZ_CVTV01000055.1:45383-132043 GCF_900004865.1 Pseudomonas sp. 37 R 15
TGCGGCTAACCCGGCGTCCTGCCGGGTTACCCACGAATTCAAGCCTGCGTTCGGCCAGCGTGGTTTAACGGGGCGCCTGAGATCAAGATCAAAAACGCGGCGGCCTTAGAGCCGACCGGTATTTTGTGTCGATCCCGGTCCAAATGTGGGAGGGGGCAAGCCCCCTCCCACATTTGGATCTCCAGTGTTTTGGAGGATTTTATACGCTGCAGATTTACGTGGCTGGGCAGGCCTCATCCAGCACTTTGTCCACCAGCAGTTGCACGCCTTCAAGCATTCGGCAGATGCCCAGCGCTACATTGCGGTGGGCTCCGTCGATTTCGAAAGCGAGGTGGGTGGCGATGTCGGTGATGGAGGCCAGGTCCTGGGAGGCGTTGACCAGCAAGGTTTCCGTGCCGAGGTCGGGGCGTACGGTAAAGAGTTGTTCTGGAGGGTTGGGGCTGTCTTTGATCATGGTGAGATTCCGTTGACAAGTGGAGCTGCCAGCGTTCGCGGTCAAACGAAGAGGGTGGCAGCTGTACGCGGGTTGACCGACCGGTTGTCAACGAACCCGGCATACCCGAAGGTATCCCGCGCACAACTGCCGCGACACGATACCTCAGGCACAAAAAAAACGCCTGGGATAGGTGCAGGGCGTAGCCGTTCGTTAACAAGGTCGGACGGTCAAATCCGGTCGCTGAATGGGCAGCGACGGCGAGGAGGTTAGCCAGCGGAGTTCCGAGCGACAACCTGAAACGGTTGTGGGATATATCTGAGTGGGCGCCATCCTGTGGGAGGGGGCTTGCTCCCGATGGCGGTGTGTCAGCGACAACAGAGCTGGCTGACACACCGCATCGGGGGCAAGCCCCCTCCCACATTGGCATCTCACATGTCGTTTACTTGGGATAGAGCGGCGGCAGGCTGGTGGTGTCCAGCGCCGGGTCCTGCTCGCGCTCGGCCACGGGGATGGCTTTGATCGCCCGCCACAGGTCTTCGCCCAGCCAATACTGGCCGCTCTCGCTGTACAGCGCGCCATTGAGCCCGTCCAGCGCATCCGATAACGGCACGAAGCGCGCCGCCATGTCGGCCAGGGTTTCCGGTTGCTGGCGCGCCCAGGCATCGAGGGCCTGGCGGGTGGCCTGGGGGTCGTTGGCCTGGGTGGCGCGCTTGAGGTCGTCGAGCAGGGTGCGCGGGCTGGGGCCGGTTTGCGCGGCGCGTTGCACGGCGGGCTGGCGGCGGGCGCGCCACCACAGGCCGAAACCCAGCAAGGTGGTGCAGGCCAGCAGCACGGTGCTCAGTTGCCACAGCCACAGGCGTTCGTCATCCGGCGCGGTGATGACGGTGGGCATGGCGGGGGTGTCCACCACCAGGCTCGGGTTGATCGCCACTTGCAGGGTACGGGCCGGCAGGGTGGTGCGTTCAAGGTGGTCTTCGTGGGTGTTCCACCACACCACCTCCACGGCGGGCAGTTCCAGCGCACCGGCACGGGTGGGCACCAGGGCTTCGCGGTCTTCACGGCTGCCGATCAGGCCGCGGTCGCGGGTCTCGTTGCCCAGTACCGGTTGATCCGGGTAGCGCCGCAGGCCGTTGACCTCGGTGCTGGGCAACGCCGGCAGTTGCGCGCTGGACAGGCCTTCGACCTTGAGCGTGAGGCTGCGCGTCAGCGAGTCACCGACCTGCACATGCTCGGGCACCGGGTTCCAGGCTTCGTCCAGGCTCAGGCTGCGCGCCGGCAGCCACGGCGCGTCGGCGGGGTAGAACTCGGGCTTGGGCTTGACCGTCAGCGCAAGGGGCGCGGAGCTGGCGTGGATCAGCTTGCCCGGCTTGGTGCCCTGTAAAGTGTTCTCCTGCGGCGGGCGCGACTCCACCAACGTGGCGCTGAACGTCTGCGCCGCAATCGCCAACGGCCCGCTGCGCTGCGGGTAAATCGCGTAGCGGGTTTCGATCACGCCATGGCGAATGCTGTTGATGACTTTTTCATAGGTGCGCGACTCGCCCAGTTGCTCCACGCGTGCATCGGGGATTTGCAGGGGCGTGAGGCTGCTGTCGTCATACAGCGACACCGAGTGATACACGCGGACTGTCAACAGGGCCTGGGCCTGCACGTAGACGCTGGTCTGGTCGAGGCTGGCTTCGACAAACACCGGCGCCAGCTCGGCGCTGGTGTTCTGGCTGGCGGTTTCCACCACCTGCAGGGTGATCGGCTGGGTCTTGAGCTCGCCCACCTGCAGCGGCGGGATCACCACCGTGCCGTTTTCCCTGGGCAGCAGGGTGATGATCCAGCGCGTGGTCGCGTGGTTATCGCCGCCCAGGGTGGTGAGCTGGTTGATCTGGCGCGTGCCGCTGACTTCGAACTGCGCATCCAGGGGCGACAGGTCGGGTTTGCCGAACTGGGTTACGTCGCTGGATTCCACCGTCAGTTCCACCGTTTCCCCGGAATTGAGGCGACTGCGGTCGACGCTGGCGACCAGGTTCGCCGCCTGGGCGTGGCCTGCCGACAAGGCGAGCAGGAGCAGAAGGGTGGTGCGGCGGCTCATCGAGTCTTGTCCTGATGCTGTTGCTGTTCGTACCAGAATTTGCGCCGCAGCAGCTCACCGGGGTTGTCCGGGATCTGCTGCAGCCATTGCTCCAGCGCCTGGCGGTGTTCGCCGTCAAGGCTGGCATCGGTTGGGCGCAGCGGCGGCGTGGTGGTGTGCTCGTCGCCCAGTTCGCTGCCTGGCACTTCGTTACTGCCGGTGGGCGGCGCGGTAGCCGTGTCGGTAGCGCCATTGCCGGTCTGGCCCTGGCCTTGAGTGGATTGCTCGCCACCCTTGGCAGTTTGCCCGTCGGCGCCCGGTTGCGCAGTTTGGCCGGGTTGGGTGGTTTCGTCATCCTGGTTTTTTTCGGGTTGATCGGGCTCGGGCTGCGCTTGTTGCTGCAGCAGGCTTTCCACCAGCGCCTTGTTTTGCAAGGCCGGTTGCAGATCGGGCTGGGCCTCCAGCGCCTGTTCGTAGGCGTCGACTGCGGCTTCCAGCGCACCGGATCTGGCCAGGGCGTTACCCCGATTGTAGTGGGCGTAGGCATTGTCGGCGCTGGCAAAACGCTTGATGGCCTCGGCATAGTTACCCGCTTCGTACAGGGCCACGCCTTGCCATTGCGGGTCCTGGAAGCGTTCGGCGGCCTCGGCGGGGCGTTTTTGCTTCAGCAGGGACTGGCCCTGCTGGTCGGGGCGCAGCCACAGGTCCTCGAATTGGAAGGCGTAGCTGGGCTGCGGTGCGGCCATCAATAGCAGCGGCAGGCAAAACAGCCAGCCGCGCCGTCCCGCGCAGGCGGCCAACAGCAGCAGCGGCAGGAGCAGCCAGTAACCCTGGTCGGCCCAGGTGTCCAGGCGCAGCAGTTGGCCGTCGTCGCGCAGGGTTTGGGGTGGGTCGAGTACGCCCAGTTGCCGCAGGTCTTTGTCGTCCAGGCGCGCCGCTCGGTAGCGCCCGCCCATTTCGCTGGCGAACGCCTTGAGGGTCGGGCTGTCCAGACGCGGGATCAGAATCGCGCCCTGTTCGTCCTTGAGAAATTCGCCGCTTTCCTGGGTGACCGGCGTGCCTTCACGGCTGCCGATGCCGAGGATCGACAGGCTCGGCGCCTGGTTACCTTGCAGCAGCAGCCGAATCCCCTGGCGCTCCTGCTTGGACAGCGACGAGCCGATCAGCAGCAGGCGCCCCTGGCCGAGGCCGCCGTGCTTGAGCAGGGCCAGGGCTTTGTCCACGGCGAGGTCGGCGCGGTGGCCAGGCTCGGGCATGATCGAGGGGCGCAACGCTTCAAGCAGGTTACGGCTGGTGGCCAGGTCATCGGACAGCGGCACCAGGGTGTGGGCGCTGCCGGCATACACGACGATGGCGGTTTGTGCATCCGTGCGCGCTTGCAACAGGTCGTACAGCTTGCGCCGCGCCTGCTCGAGTCGATTGGGCGGGCTGTCGGTGGCGAGCATTTCGGGGGTGAGTTCCAGCAGTACGACCAACGGGTCGGAAGGCTTCTGACTCAGTTGTTCAACCCGTTGCCAACTGGGGCCCAGCAGCGCCAGCACTGCCAGCAGCCAGGCGATGCCCAGCACGACCCAGGGGGATTTGCTTTCGCGACCGTTGCCGCCACTGAGCAGCACGGCGTGGAAGGCCGGCGGCAGGATGATCTGCCAGCGGCCCGCGCGTTTTTGCCGGTGCCACAGTTGCCACAGCAACCCGCCGAGCAGCGGCAGCAGCAACAGCCACCAGGGGCGCAGCCAGTGCGGCCACAAGGCGATCATCGACGCCTCCGCAAGCGCAGGCGCTTGAGGCGCTGGCGCCATTCTGGGCTCTGTGGCAGGAACATGCCCTTGCTCGACAGTTTGTCGTACAGACGCTGCAAGGCGTTGTTCGGCCAGCGCTCCTGCACCACCAGCAACAGGCTCAGCAGCAAGGCCAGGGCCAAAGGGCCGCTGTACAGCGCGTGAGCAGGGCGGGCCCGGGTGGGTTGCTGTTCGACCGGCTCAAGGGTATCGAGGGTGGCCTTGACCTGTTCCAGCTCCTTGCCATCACGGGCGCGAAAATACTGGCCGCCAGTCGCCTCGGCGATTGCCTTGAGCGCCGGTTCGTCGAGGTCCAGGCTCGGGTTCACGCCAAGAATGCCCAGGGAACCGGTTTGCTCGGGGTCGGCGCCGATGCCGATCGGATAGATCTTCACGCCTTCTTCAGCGGCCAGGCGCGCGGCGGTGAGCGGGTCGATTTGCCCGGCGTTATTGGCGCCGTCGGTCACCAGGATCAGCACGCGGCTTTGCGCCGGGCGCTGACGCAAGCGTTTCAAGGCCAGGCCGATGGCGTCGCCGATCGCAGTGTTCTTGCCGGCAATGCCGATGCGCGCTTCATCCAGCCAGGTGCGCACGGTGCGCCGGTCGAAGGTCAGTGGCGCCTGCAGGTAGGCTTGGCTGCCGAACAGGATCAGGCCCACGCGGTCGCCCTCGCGCGCTTCAAGAAAGTCTCCGAGCAGGTGCTTGACCAGGGCCAGGCGGCTGACGTCCTCGTCCTGCCAGTGCATGTCGGGAAAGTCCATGGAACCGGAGACATCCACGGCGACCAGCAAGTCGCGGCCACTGGCGGCAATCGGCAGCGGCTCGCCGAGCCATTCCGGGCGTGCGGCGGCGGTCAACAGCAGCAGCCACAGCACCACGAAGGGTGCCTGCTGGCGCCAGCCCGGCAGATTGATCCGGGCGCGGCGCCGGGCCAGGCTTTCGAGGTCGGTGAGGTAGCTGACTTTCAAGGCCGGTTCGCCGCTGTCGGCCACCGGCAGGATGAGGCGCATCAGCCACGGCAACGGCAACAGGGCGAAGATCCACGGCCAGGCGAACTCAAACATGTTTGCGAATCCAGGTGTCGACGGCTTGGGTCAGGCCGGCGATGGCTTTGTCGTCGAGTTTGCATTCGGGCTTGTAGGCGCCTTCGACCAGCACCATCCAGCGCGTGAGGCCGGCGGCGGGGCAACGGTTGTCCAGGAACGCCAGCCATTTGCGGCCGTTGAGGGTGTGGCTTTGGCTGTAGGGGTAGTCGTTGCGGCACAGGCGCTTGAGCAAGCCATTGAGTTGTTGCAGCCAGGCACCGGCGGGCGCGCCGTCATAGGGTTTGGGCATCAGCGCAAGCTCGGCCAGGGCCGCGATGCGCAGCGGGTCCAGTGGTTGCTCGGCGCGGGCCACGGGCTGGCGGGCGGGCAGCCAGCGCCGCAGCCGCCAGGCGCCCCAACCGAGCAACGGGATCACCAGCAACAGCAGCCACCAGCCCGGCGCAGGCGGCCAGAAGCCGATGGTCGGCGGGGCGATCAGCGGTTGCAGTTGGTCGAGGCTGCTCATTGTTTTTTGACCGGGCGTTGCGGGTTGAGGTATTCGCGCAGTTGCTCGACCATTTCACTCTGGGTGCTCAATGGCATCAATAAAACCCGTAGCTTCTGCGCGAGCAATTCCCAGCGGGCGATGCGCGCTTCGGCCTGGGCCTTGTAGGCCTTGCGCAAATCGACATTCAGCGTATCCAGTTCCAGTTGCGCGCCTCGTTGCGCAAAGCGCAGCAACCCGGCGGCGGGCAGGGCATGGTCCAGCGGGTCGGAGATGGGCAACAGCAGCAGGTCGCAGTGGCGCGACAGCAGGCTCAGCTGTTGCTCGGCGCCTTCGGTGAGCGCCCGTTCATCACAGATCACAATGCCAAGGCTACCCGGGCGCAGTACTTCGCGGCCCCGGCGCAGGGCCATGCCCAGCGCATCGGCTTCAGGAAGGCTTTCGGTAGTGAGGCTCTGGTTGACCCGCACCAGGCGGTTAAGCAGTTGCAGCAGGCTCTGCTTGCTGCGCCGGGGTTTGATTTCGTAGTGCTCGCTGTCGCCGAACACCAGGCCGCCCACGCGGTCGTTATGCCCCAGCGCCGCCCAGCCGATCAGGCTGGCGGCTTGTGCGGCGAGCACCGACTTGAACATCTGCCCCGAGCCGAAAAACAGCCGACAGCTTTGCTCGACCATGATGAAAATCGGCCGTTCGCGCTCTTCGTGGAACAGTTTGGTGTGGGGCTCCTGGGTGCGCGCCGTCACGCGCCAGTCAATGGTGCGCACGTCGTCCCCGGCCTGATACACGCGCACCTGGTCAAAATCCACACCGCGCCCGCGCAGCTTGGAGTGATGCAGGCCGATCAACGGGCTGCGCTGGCCGGGCGTGGAAAACAATTGCACTTCACGCACGCGATGGCGCATCTCGATCAGCTCACTGAGCGTGACGTGGATACCGGCGCTCGCGTTCATCGACTTCAAGCGACGGCAACGACGTCAAGGATGCGTTGCACCACGCGGTCCTGGTCCACGCCGGCGGCTTCGGCTTCGAACGACAGGATGATGCGGTGGCGCAACACGTCGAACAGCACCGCCTGGATATCCTCGGGGCTGACGAAGTCGCGACCGGCCAGCCAGGCATGGGCCCGCGCGCAGCGGTCCAGGGCGATGGAGCCGCGCGGGCTGGCGCCATAGGCAATCCACTCGGCCATCTCCGCGTCGAACTTGGCCGGGGTACGCGTGGCCATGACCAGTTGCACCAGGTATTCCTCCACCGCATCGGCCATGTACAGGCCGAGGATTTCCTTGCGCGCGGCGAAGATTGCCTGCTGGCTGACGCGGCGCTCGGGCTTGGTTTCGCCGTTGAGCGCTTCGCCACGCGCCTGTTGCAGGATGCGCCGTTCGACGGCGGCATCCGGGAAGCCGATCTTGACGTGCATCAGGAAACGGTCGAGCTGGGCCTCCGGCAGGGGGTAGGTGCCTTCCTGCTCGATGGGGTTCTGCGTGGCCATGACCAGAAACAGCGGCGACAGCTCGTAGGTGCTGCGGCCCACGCTGACCTGGCGCTCGGCCATGGCTTCGAGCAACGCCGACTGGACCTTGGCCGGCGCACGGTTGATTTCGTCCGCCAGCACCAGGTTGTGAAAGATCGGGCCTTGCTGGAACACGAAGCTGCCGGTTTCCGGACGATAGATTTCGGTGCCGGTGATGTCGGCAGGCAACAGGTCGGGGGTGAACTGGATACGATGGAACTGCGCTTCGATGCCTTCAGCCAGCTCTTTGATGGCCTTGGTCTTGGCCAGGCCGGGTGCGCCTTCGACCAGCATATGGCCGTCGGCGAGCAGGGCGATCAGCAGGCGATCGATGAGTTTTTCCTGGCCGAGAATCTGCGTAGAAAGAAAGGTTCGCAGCGCTAGCAGCGCTTCACGATGTTCCATCGATGACGGTTCCTGGAAAGGGAAGGCGGCGGCCAGGAATGCGCCGCCGCCGGGTGCGTTACTTTAATCTATTGGAGGGGGGCACGACTAACGGCGCGGGGTATTTTTTGGAAAATAGCTGAAACAGACCCTCAGGCACCCCCTGGCGGTACTGAGGCGCATGCGACCCCCGTAAACCAGGGCTTGCCATGGTCTGCCGAGTTCAGATCCGGGCGCTGGTTGAAGCTATAGAAGTTCTGTTTGTACACCTTGTCCGCGTATACCACGCGTTCACCGTATGTGACGTAGGTCTTGTGGGGGTCCCAGGTCGCAATGTCGGCGCAGCCGCCACTGTCCGGCGGCGCCTGGATGGTGATGGTGTCAGTGAGTGTCAGGCGATGCAGGCCATCGTAGACTTCAACGGATACGGGCATCGAGGTGTCCTTGTCCACTGTCGGGGCGCGCAGCAACAGCGTTGCCTCGCTGCCGGTCGCCGGGGTGAATCCGGTTGCGCTCCACTGGTAACTCAGAGGTTTTTCCGTGGGCGATTCGGCATAGACATGCACGCTGAAGGTCTCTGCGGACTTCGCTGTTTCGGGGGCCGCCAGGCGTGCGGTTGGAGGCCGATCGGCGTGGTCAGCGAGCATTTTCTTGATGGCGGCGCCCAGATCGGGTTGCACCCCGATGGTCGTGCGGTTGCCATCGGAGGGTGGGTGCCCGGTCGCCACAAGGATATGGCGCAGCTCCTTGGGCGAGATATTGCCCAGCTTCTGCGCCCGTGCCACACCTTGCAATGACGCGACAGCACCGGCAATGATTGGGTTGGCCGATGAGGTGCCGCTGTAGGCATGGGTATAGGCGGTCGTTGGATTGGCCCGGTTCCAGGTGGTGGTGGTGACACTGTCGCCCCAACTGAACAGGTCGACACGGCTGCCATATTGCGAAAAGTAGGATCTCAGGCCGGTATTTGAATTGACCGCCCCGGCAAAAATGCTGCCGGAGTCAAAGATATTGCGGTTGTAACGGCCTCGGAAGTAAGGGTGGTCCAGGTCGATATTGCCATTGGCGGCAGCCAGTACCACATGCACACCCTTTTCTTCGGTCAGATAGGCAATCGTGTCTCTTACCAAGTCATTTGCTTCAAGCGGCATATAACAGTTGCTTGTGCATACGTCGGGCGCAAAGGCGTCGTCCGCATACAGGTAGTGCACGCCCAGTTGCATGACATCGCCGTCTTGGAGTCTCGCTGCCATTTCTGCCAACCGTGCAACGCCCCATTGCAAGTAACCCAACTGCGCATGGGGGACCAGGCCGGTCGTGCCGAACGCGTTTTCCCTGGAAGCGATCACCCCCGCACTGGCGCTATCGTGGGCGCCTACCGGGGCTGGATTGATGGGGTCGTAGAGTTCTGTGTAGGGAGGCGGCAGGTCCACATGCTCGTAGGACCAGTGGTCAAGCTCCGTAGAGATAACCCGCATGCCTTGACCTTTGCCGCCCAGGGTTTGCCAGGCTTGCACAGCGTTGACCCCGCCAATCCTGTAGGGGGCGACCGGACGTTCCCCCTGCAGATAATATTGCCGTCCCGTGTAATCGGGTATGTCCTTATCGTTGTCGAGTGCGACGGGAGAGCCGTTATCGCCCTGCATGCCATCGACGATGGGCTCGAATTCAGCCATTTCAACATGAGGATCCTGTCTGATCCGTGACGCCAGCTGTTGCGCCTGCTCTGGGGTTCTGTCGCGGGTGTCGATGAGGTAATAGCGGTCCAGCCGATGCCGTTGAAGCGCCTGCAGACTTTCCTTCGTGCGCATCTGCGAGGGGGGGATGACGGGTCTCAGGCCGGGGGCCAGTTTCTTGAGGTCGCTTAATGGCCCCGCGCCCGTGGCCGTCTCATCCTGCACGTGAGGCGCGTCACTTTTCATCAAGACGATCAATTGCGTGTAGCCGCCAGTGGCTGCGTTCGTCAGCGCCGGCAACGCTGCAACCAGCAGCAACGCAGCGCTCATACAGTGAGTCTTTGGCTTCATGTAGGCACCAGTGAGTGAGTATCGAAGCTTGAGCTAAGACTCAAAACCGGCGACTGCCTACTGTTAGAACTGACAGTCTTGACCAGCGGTCGGGGGGGCTTGCGGTCAGAGCCGGGTGTAGGTGCCGGTGCCCCTGAGGATGTTCTGCAAGGTTTCTTCCACTTCGGCCATGTCCGCCGCCGTGGTGGCGTGCGTAATCTGCAACTGGTCCTTGCCCCCCAGCGCATCGGCATCGCCCGCGGCGAGTTCGACCAGCAGGGTCGTGGCGCTCAGGGTGACTTTCAGCCCGGCCAGCGTCGACGGCTCATAATCCCAGGTCAACTCCACGTCGTCTTCATCCGGGTAACGGCTCAGCATGAACATCTCGCCGTTCTTGCCGTGGCAGCAGAGCATGGCCATGTTGTCTTCTTCGTCGTCGCACGGGGTGGCCATCAAGGCGTCGGTTTTCAGCTGCAGCATGGGGAATCCTGTGTGGGGGAGGGGCGTTGCACCGGGTGATTGTGCCATTGCGGCGAATTTTATGCTGCGCGATGTGTCAGAAGGATGTGGCAGATAAGGGCATGACCTGGCGAGCGGTATCGGTCATTTCCGGTACTCGCGGGCCTCAAAGCAGCCGGTTTTTTATCCGGAAAAACCCGGTTGCCCAAGTTGCAACCCTGCACTTGCTTGCCGATGACCGAATATGTCGCAGCACCGCAAGCAGCGCGCTTCCCACAGTCGTTAAGCTGCGCAACGGATGTGCTCCGTGCCAGGCGTCTGACCTGCCCGTCGTACCGTCACCCGGCAAGGTGTGCATCCGGTGGAAGTTGTATGTGACCTGACTGTCTTGTCCAGCTTCACCCACCTGTCACTCTGAATCGTTTATCGTGACTGACGAACAGAGCTGACGGTCTCCCCGCAGGGGGATAACACGCGACGCTTCCATCAATAACAAGCCCAAGCGGAGTACCACAGATGGCGTTCTTCACCGCAGCCAGCAAGGCCGACTTCCAGCACCAACTGCAAGCGGCACTGGCGCAGCACATCAGTGAACAGGCACTGCCACAAGTGGCGCTGTTCGCTGAGCAATTCTTCGGCATCATTTCCCTGGACGAACTGACCCAGCGTCGCCTTTCCGACCTGGCCGGTTGCACCCTGTCTGCCTGGCGCCTGCTTGAGCGCTTCGATCACACCCAACCGCAAGTGCGGGTCTACAACCCCGATTACGAACGTCATGGCTGGCAGTCGACCCACACCGCGGTCGAAGTGCTGCACCATGACCTGCCATTCCTGGTCGACTCGGTGCGTACCGAGCTCAACCGCCGTGGCTACAGCATCCACACCCTGCAAACCACCGTGCTCAGCGTGCGCCGTGGCAGCAAGGGCGAACTGCTGGAAGTGCTGCCCAAGGGCACCCAGGGCGAAGGCATCCTGCAAGAATCGCTGATGTACCTGGAAATCGACCGCTGCGCCAACGCCGCCGAGCTGAACGTGCTGAGCAAAGAGCTTGAGCAGGTGCTGGGCGAAGTGCGCGTGGCCGTGGCCGATTTCGAGCCGATGAAAGCCAAGGTCCAGGACCTGCTGGCCGGTATCGACGCCAGCGCGTTCGTGATCGACGGCGAAGAAAAAGCCGAGATCAAGAATTTCCTCGAGTGGCTGGTGGGCAACCACTTCACGTTCCTGGGCTACGAAGAGTTCGTGGTACGTGACGAGGCGGACGGCGGTCATATCGAATATGACGCCAGCTCCTTCCTCGGTCTGACCAAGTTGCTGCGCGCCGGCCTCACCGCCGAAGACCTGCGCATCGAAGACTACGCCGTAGCCTATCTGCGCGAACCGACCGTGCTGTCGTTCGCCAAGGCTGCCCATCCGAGCCGCGTACACCGCCCGGCCTATCCGGACTATGTGTCGATCCGCGAAATCAGCGCCGACGGCAAGGTCATCAAGGAACACCGCTTCATGGGCCTGTACACCTCCTCGGTGTACGGCGAAAGCGTGCGGGTGATTCCTTACATCCGCCGCAAGGTCGCGGAAATCGAGCGCCGCTCGGGCTTCCAGGCCAAGGCGCACCTGGGCAAGGAGCTTGCCCAGGTGGTTGAAGTACTGCCCCGTGACGACCTGTTCCAGACCCCGGTCGATGAGCTGTTCAGCACGGTAATGTCGATCGTGCAGATCCAGGAACGCAACAAGATCCGCGTGTTCCTGCGCAAAGACCCCTATGGCCGTTTCTGCTATTGCCTGGCCTACGTGCCGCGCGACATCTATTCCACCGAAGTGCGCCAGAAAATCCAGCAAGTGCTGATGGATCGCCTGAAAGCCTCGGACTGCGAATTCTGGACCTTCTTCTCCGAGTCCGTGCTGGCCCGAGTGCAACTGATTCTGCGGGTCGACCCCAAGAACCGCCTGGACATCGACCCGCTGCAACTGGAAAAGGAAGTGGTGCAGGCCTGCCGCAGCTGGCAGGACGACTACGCCAGCCTGGTGGTGGAAAGCTTCGGCGAAGCCCACGGCACCAACGTGCTGGCGGATTTCCCGAAAGGCTTCCCGGCCGGCTACCGCGAGCGTTTCGCCGCGCATTCGGCTGTGGTCGACATGCAGCACCTCAACAGCCTCACCGAAGCCAACCCGCTGGTGATGAGCTTCTATCAGCCGCTGGGCCAGGTCTCCGGCCAGCGTGAGCTGCATTGCAAGCTCTACCACGCCGACACCCCGCTGGCGCTGTCCGACGTGCTGCCGATCCTGGAGAACTTGGGCCTGCGCGTGCTGGGTGAGTTCCCGTACCGCCTGCGCCATGCCAATGGCCGCGAGTTCTGGATCCATGATTTCGCGTTCATCGCCGCCGAAGGCGTGAACCTGGATATCTCGCAGCTCAACGACACCCTGCAGGACGCGTTCGTGCATATCGTCCACGGCGATGCCGAAAACGATGCGTTCAACCGCCTGGTACTCACCGCCGGCCTGCCTTGGCGTGACGTGGCGCTGCTGCGCGCCTATGCCCGCTACCTCAAGCAGATCCGCCTGGGCTTCGACCTGGGCTACATCGCCAGCACCCTGAACAACCACACCGACATCGCCCGCGAGCTGACCCGGTTGTTCAAGACCCGCTTCTACCTGGCGCGCAAGCTCACCGCCGACGACCTGGAAGACAAGCAGCAACGCCTGGAACAAGCGATCCTCACCGCCCTGGACGACGTCCAGGTGCTCAACGAAGACCGCATCCTGCGCCGCTACCTGGACCTGATCAAGGCGACCCTGCGTACCAACTTCTACCAGACCGACGCCAACGGCCAGAACAAGTCGTACTTCAGCTTCAAGTTCAACCCGCATGCGATCCCCGAGCTGCCCAAGCCGGTGCCGAAGTTCGAGATCTTCGTCTACTCGCCCCGCGTCGAAGGCGTGCACCTGCGCTTTGGCAACGTGGCCCGTGGCGGCCTGCGCTGGTCCGACCGTGAAGAAGACTTCCGTACCGAAGTATTGGGCCTGGTAAAAGCCCAGCAGGTGAAGAACTCGGTGATCGTGCCGGTGGGCGCCAAGGGCGGCTTCCTGCCGCGTCGCCTGCCATTGGGCGGCAGCCGTGACGAGATCGCGGCCGAGGGCATCGCCTGCTACCGCATCTTCATTTCCGGCCTGTTGGACATTACCGACAACCTGAAGGACGGCGCGCTGGTGCCGCCGGCCAACGTCGTGCGTCATGACAACGATGACCCGTACCTGGTGGTGGCAGCGGACAAGGGCACTGCGACCTTCTCCGACATCGCCAACGGCATCGCCATCGATTACGGCTTCTGGCTGGGCGATGCGTTCGCCTCCGGTGGTTCTGCCGGTTACGATCACAAGAAAATGGGCATCACCGCCAAGGGCGCGTGGGTCGGTGTGCAGCGTCACTTCCGTGAGCGCGGCATCAATGTGCAGGAAGACAGCATCACCGTGGTCGGCGTCGGCGATATGGCCGGTGACGTGTTCGGTAACGGCTTGCTCATGTCCGACAAGCTGCAACTGGTCGCGGCCTTCAACCATTTGCACATCTTCATCGACCCGAACCCGAACCCGGCCACCAGCTTCGTCGAGCGCCAGCGTCTGTTCGAGCTGCCGCGTTCGGCGTGGACCGACTACGACACCAGCATCATGTCCGAAGGCGGCGGGATCTTCTCGCGCAGTGCCAAGAGCATTGCCATCTCGGCGCAGATGAAAGAACGCTTCGACATCCAGGCCGACAAGCTGACCCCGACCGAACTGCTCAACGCCTTGCTCAAGGCGCCGGTGGACCTGTTGTGGAACGGCGGTATCGGTACCTACGTCAAGGCCAGCACCGAGAGCCACGCCGATGTGGGCGACAAGGCCAACGACGCACTGCGCGTCAACGGCAACGAGCTGCGCTGCAAAGTGGTGGGCGAGGGCGGTAACCTGGGCATGACCCAACTGGGTCGTGTGGAGTTCGGCCTCAATGGCGGCGGTTCCAACACCGACTTTATCGACAACGCCGGCGGCGTGGACTGTTCCGACCACGAAGTGAACATCAAGATCCTGCTCAACGAAGTGGTGCAGGCCGGTGACATGACCGACAAGCAACGCAACCAGTTGCTGGCGAGCATGACCGACGAAGTCGGCAACCTGGTGTTGGGCAACAACTACAAGCAGACCCAGGCCCTGTCCCTGGCCGCGCGCAAGGCTTACGAGCGCGCCGCCGAGTACAAGCGCCTGATGAGCGACCTGGAAGGCCGTGGCAAGCTGGACCGCGCCATCGAGTACCTGCCGACCGAGGAGCAACTGGTCGAGCGCGCCTCGACTGGCAAGGGCCTGACGCGTCCGGAGCTGTCGGTGTTGATCTCCTACAGCAAGATCGACCTCAAGGAAGCGCTGCTCAAGTCCCAGGTACCGGATGACGAGTACCTGACCCGCGACATGGAGACCGCGTTCCCGCCGAGCCTGGTGGCCAAGTTCTCCGAGGCCATGCGTCGTCACCGCCTCAAGCGCGAAATTGTCAGCACCCAGATCGCCAACGACCTGGTCAACCACATGGGCATCACCTTCGTGCAGCGGCTCAAGGAGTCGACCGGCATGAGCCCGGCGAACGTGGCCGGCGCCTACGTGATTGTGCGTGACATCTTCCATCTCCCGCACTGGTTCCGTCAGATCGAAGCCCTGGACCACCAGGTTTCGGCCGACGTGCAACTGGAGCTGATGGACGAGCTGATGCGCCTGGGCCGTCGCGCCACGCGCTGGTTCCTGCGCAGCCGTCGCAACGAGCAGGACGCCGGGCGTGACACCGCGCACTTCGGTCCGCACCTGGCGGCGCTGGGTCTCAAGCTCGACGAACTGCTGGAAGGTCCGACCCGTGAAGGCTGGCAGAACCGCTACCAGGCCTACACCCAGGCCGGCGTACCGGAGTTGTTGGCACGCATGGTTGCAGGCACGAACCACCTGTACACCCTGCTGCCGATCATCGAAGCTGCCGACGTGACCGGGCATGACGCCGCCGAAGTGGCCAAGGCCTACTTCGCCGTCGGCAGCGCCCTGGACCTGCCGTGGTACCTGCAGCAGATCAGTGACCTGCCGGTGGCCAACAACTGGCAGGCCCAGGCCCGCGAAGCCTTCCGCGATGACGTGGACTGGCAGCAACGGGCGATCACCATTTCGGTCCTGCAAATGGCTGATGCGCCACAAGACATGGAAGCCCGCGTGGCCCTGTGGCTTGAGCAGCACCAGGACATGGCGGATCGCTGGCGTGCGATGATGGTGGAAATCCGTGCTGCGGTCGGCACGGACTACGCCATGTACGCGGTGGCCAACCGTGAGTTGCTGGACCTGGCGTTGAGCGGCCAGTCGGTGTTGCAGTCGGCGTGATCAAGCGCTGAAACAAAAGCCCCCGTAGCGTGAGCTGCGGGGGCTTTTTCATTGGCGGGGTTGCCCGGTATCAATCCGGCAAACCTATAAGGATCATCGGTTCAAGCACGCTGAATATCGGCGGTGTGGACTCCTGTAGAGCCTCAAGGATCGCTGCATAGTCTTGGGTGTTTGGCATCTGATGCATCAACGCCCAGTAGTCCGCTTCGACCTGTGGCAGTGCCATCGCGTCGGCTGTTTCCCTGAGTACCAGTTTCAGCAATGCGCAGGCTTTGGGCAGGTTTCTTTCAAGCCCGTAGGTGCGATGGGTTTTGGCTTTGTCTTGAGACAGGCCTGCCAGTGCGTAGCCGTACTCAAGCAGCCCCTCCAATTGACCCATCTCAGCCAATTGAATGATCCGTTTTTGTTTTTCTTCGGTACTCACCGTTCCGTCTTGAGCAAAGGCGAGTTCATACACGGCTGGGGGATGCCCGGCGTCGGCAGAACGTTGGATGAGGTCCGCGATCCTTGCTTCGTGCTCTTGACGATCGGCGATCAATTGCGGCCTGTTCCGCAAAGCCAGGGCGAGTTTAAACAGCGCCTCTGGGGCGCCTGTGGCCGCCGCTCTGTTCAGCCACTCGATGTCCTTGGTCATCATGTACAGATAGCTCATGGCATCGGTGTCATGGGCGTTTGCGGCATTGGTTGCCAGTTCCCTGGCTTTTGCGAGTGATTCGACGTCACCCAGCCTCATCAGAGCAGGTATGTGGTTCTGGGCGGCAGCCAGGGTAAGCCATCGCCTGGTTGCGGATGTCGCGCGGCGTGCTCCTCCGTCCAGCACCGATTGACACGTGGCCATTGCGTATTGCGCATCTACATCGCCGGCGGCACCGACGATGGTCAGGTGAAACCTGGCCTTTTTGTATCTGCGTAATCTGAACAGCGCGAATCCGGTGTCTTTGGCGGCTTCTGTCAACTCAGTCAGGGCCGAGTTCAATTGGGCCGGTAGCGCCTTGGCTTCGTTATGCAGTTGTGTGATCAACGCGGACAGAGGGGGCAGCACTTGTGATTCGGTGGACATGACTCATTCCTGTAAGGCGCACTGGATTGTGCGCGGTACAGGTTATGGAGAGCGCCTGGGCTCAAGGCGCTAATTACTTAGCGCATCGCTCGCCCACATTGGGGTGTGCGCGCTTTTGGATCAATGATGCATGAGCAATTTGCTCTCAAGATGGTCCAGATGCTGCGTCATCAGTGCCACTGCGGCGGTGCCGTCACGCTGCTCTACAGCCTCCACAATCACCTTGTGTTGCTGCCACGTGCAATAGGTGCAGGCTGTCGTTTCGTAGTGAGCAATGACCAACGAGGTCAATGGCACCAGACGGTTGAGGAACTGCACCAGGGGCCCGTTCCCGGCGATAGCGGCCAGTTGCAAATGGAATTCACCGGACAACCGAATCGCCGGCCCGCGCTGCTCGCGCTCGATGCAGTCACGTTCGCGGGCGATCAATTCGCGCAGCTGGCGTACCTGTGCCGCTGTCGCCTGGGCGCAGGCCAATTGCACCACTGTCATTTCGGTCATGCGCCGGGCTTCGAGAATCTGCCGGGTCTGCTGGGCATCCGGCGCCGCTACCTGGGCACGCTGGTTGGGGCGCAGGATGATCACGTGCTGCTGTGACAACTTGGCCAGGACGCGACGGATCACGCTGCGGCTCACGCCAAAGAGCTCCCCCAGGCTTTCTTCGGTGAAGCGGCTGGCGGGGGCGATGCGTTGCTCGAGGATGGCGTCGAACAGCTGTGGGTAGATTTCATCTGCCGAGGGCCTCTTGCCCGGCACCCGGCGCAGGCAGGGCAAGGGGTCGCGTTGCAGGGCGTGGACGTTCATGGCCTGTCTCCAATTATTCAGCTGCCCAGATGGTCATCCGGGATGTTCAGGCGAATGCCCATGCGCAAGCCTTCCTGCAGAATGTGCCGACGCATTTCGGCACTGGCCAGGGCGCTGTTCTTGTTGCGGATGGCGCGCACCACGGCTTCGTTTTCCTGCAGGCGTTCGGCCAGGTGCTCCGGGGAATTGCGCAACACCTGGGCGCTTTGCTTGAGCGCCGTGCTGGTCTGCTGCACCACGTTCTGGAAGATCGGGTTGGAGGTCAGGGCAAACAGCTCTTCGTGAAAGTCGATGTAGGCATTCATGCCAGCCTCGGCGTCGCCCGCCTCCAGGGCTTCGCGCATGTCCATCAGGGTCAGGCGCAGTTGGCCGATTTCCTTGCTGCTGATGGATTGGGCGACCAGGCCGACGATGAAGGGTTCGAGGGTATAGCGCAGTTGCAGAATGTCTTCGAGGCTGGCATCGGCCACGGCGTCGCTCGACTGCGGCTCGCTGACGCTGCTTTCCAGCACCACCACGCCTTTGCCGGGCATGGAGCGCACCAGGCCGAGGGTTTCCAGCACGATCACCGCTTCGCGCAGGCTCGGGCGGCTGATGCCCATCTGCTCGGCCAGTTCACGCTGGCCGGGCAGCATTTCACCACGCCGCCATTGGCCGCGTGCCAGGGCGGCGCGCAGTTTTTCTACGACTGAATTGACGACGGTTGAGGTGCTGATCACGTCTCCTGCACTCCTTGAAATTGCGAACACGATAGTCAAGCTGTTGAAGATCACAGTGTGGGAGGGGGCTTGCCCCCTCCCATATCTGTCTATGCCGCTTTCAAAATTCCTGATGCGCCGGCAATACCGGTTTCTTGGCCTGGAAGGCATAGCCTTGCTGGCCGTCGAGGACCTTGTTGGCGCGCTGGATATCAATGTCTTTTTCCCAGCGGGCGATGGCCACGGTGGCGACGCAGTTGCCGATCAGGTTGGTCAAGGCACGGCCAATGCCCATGAA
This sequence comes from Pseudomonas sp. 37 R 15, assembly GCF_900004865.1. NCBI lineage: Bacteria > Pseudomonadati > Pseudomonadota > Gammaproteobacteria > Pseudomonadales > Pseudomonadaceae > Pseudomonas > Pseudomonas sp. 37 R 15. The sequence goes on from NZ_CVTV01000055.1 coordinate 63,791, forward strand.
CCAGTCCACCGCGAGTACCAGCACCAGGCCGACCACCGGAATCGCCGGGATGGCCGTGAGCGTGGCCGCCAGGATCACCAAGGCCGAACCCGGAATGCCGTGGGCGCCTTTGGAGGTGATCAAGGATACCAGCAGGATAGTGAGCAGGTCGGTCATCGACAGCGGGGTGCCGGTCGCGTTGGCAATAAAGACGATGGCCAGGGTCAGGTAGATCGAGAAACCGTCGAGGTTGAACGAGTAGCCGGTAGGAATCACCAGGCCCACGGTGGAGCTGCCTATCCCCAGGTGCTCCAGCTTGCGCATGATCTGCGGCAGCACCGCGTCGGACGACGCCGTGCCCATCACAATCAGCAACTCTTCGCGCAGGTACTTGAGCAGCGGCAGCATGCGCAGGCCCGACAAGCGCATCACCAGGCCGAGGATCAGCGCGACGAAGGCCAGGCAGGTCAGGTAGAACAGGCCCACCAGGCTGCCCAGGTGTTGCAGGGAGTCCAGGCCGTAGGTGCTGGTGGTGAACGCGATCGCGCCGAATACGCCGATCGGCGCCAGGCGCACGATCATGCCCATGATGCGGAAGATCACATGGCTCAGCTCGTTGATCAGCCGCGAGATGCCCGAAGCTGCTTCACCCACCAGATTCAGGGCGCTGCCGAACAGCACGGAGAACAACAGCACCTGCAGCACGTTGTTGTCGGCAAAGGCGCCGATCACCGAGTTGGGGATCAGGTCCATCAGGAACTGGCTGGTGCCCTTGAGGTGCTGGCCCTTGTCGGCGAGTTCATTCAGGCCGGCGGAGGACAATTGCTCCAGATGGATGTTGGCGCCGCTGCCGATGCCGGTGCTGAAGGCCATGATCAAGCCAAGCACCAGGGCGACGGTGGTCAGCACTTCGAAATAGATCACTGACTTCAAACCAATGCGCCCGACTTTCTTCAAGTCGCCGGCGCCGGAAATGCCGCTGACCACGACGCAGAAGACAATCAGGCCGATCAGCATTTTGATCAGCTTGATAAAGCCGTCACCCAGGGGTTTGAGTTGCGAGGAGAATTCAGGAAGGGCCAGGCCGCAAATGATGCCTAGCATCAGGCCGATCACGACTTGCAGGAAAATCGAACGCGAGCACCATCTGAGCATGGGAAGGATCTCTATTCGGTGCCCTGGTGGTTCCAGGGCTTAATTGTTGTGGTCTTACCGGTAAGTCCAGTGCGCGGCCAGTCTACGCCTGGTTTTTTTCAAACTACAAGTAAATATTCGGTGGTCAACCGGACCCGGTCTGACCAGTTGGTCGACAAGCGCCACGCTTGAGCGGTTGACGCCATGGAATTTTTTTTGCGTATCATCCGCGCTCGGACGCGAGGTGATGAATGGACCAGCCAGGACTGACAACGGATGAAGCCGGGCGCACCCATTGCGCCTGGCGCAACGCCGCGCCGCAATACCTGCATTACCACGACCATGAGTGGGGCGTGCCGGTGGCGGATGACGTCCTGTTGTACGAGAAGATTTGCCTGGAAGGTTTTCAGGCGGGGATGGCGTGGATCACCATTCTGCGCAAGCGCGAGCAGTTTCGGCGGGCGTTCGATGGCTTTGATTTTCGCAAGGTGGCGCAGTATGACGAGGCGGATATCGAACGCTTGATGAGCGACCCGGGTATCGTGCGCAACCGGGCGAAAATCCTGTCCACGATCAACAATGCTCGCCGCGCCTGTGAATGGGTGAGTGAAAGCGGTTCGCTGGCGCGCTGGATATGGTCGTTCGAGCCCGGCCCGCAGGAGCGCCCGGCGGTGGTGGACATGGCGTACTGGAAAGCCAATCCGACCTCACCGGCGTCGGTGCGCTTGTCCCGAGCGCTGAAGAAACGCGGCTGGACCTTTGTCGGCCCGACCACCATGTATGCGCTGATGCAGGCGCTGGGGATGGTCAATGACCACCTGGAGGGCTGCATCTGCCGAGGGCGCATCGAAGCGCTGCGCCATCAGTTCGAACGACCCTGAGCGTTCGTCCATTCTCTCAGAGATATTTGAGCCAGGTGATGTCCCTGCGCCGCGCCTTGAGTCCGGCAAACCATCGCACCGGCACATACAGCGCCAGTGGCAGCGCCAACGCCGCCAGCCACACGGCGCCCATGCTGGCGAAGCCGAAGTAAGTGCCGTGATTGAGCCCCAACAACGCGACACATGCGACATAGAATATTTTGAGCACATACAGGTGTAACAGATAAAAGAACATCGGCGCCGCGCCAAACACCGCCAGCGTGCTGATCCAGCGCTTGTGCCCGGCACGTTCGAACGCCAGCAGCAACAGCAGGCCGATGCCCAGGGTCAGCGCCAGGAACAACAGCGAAGGTGGGTATTTGGTGATGTTGAAGAAGCTCATCACGGTCTGCACCCCGCTGTCATAGGCCTGCCAAGGCTTTTCGCCATACCCGTTGGCCGCCCGCAACAACACAAAACCCAGCAATGCGCCGACGCTCGCCAGCAGCAGATAACGCTGGCGCACGGCCGGCAGTGCAGCGTTCGAAAACCATGGCCCGAGGCCGTAGCCCAGGGCAATCACGCCGATCCACGGCAGCACCGGGTAGGTCACCCGCAGGCGCAGGGTGTCCGACACCTCGATCCAACTGCGCTCATGCAGGATCGACCACGCCACCTGCGAGGCCGACCCCGCAGTGAAATGCACACCATCAAGCAGGTTGTGCCCGGCAATGATCGCCACCGCCAAGGTTATCAGCAGCGGGCGGGGCAACCATACCAGCGCCGCGAGGGCGATCATGCTCACCCCGATCGCCCAGATAACCTGCAGGTAAATCACACCCGGCGGCAACTGGAAGGTCCAGGCGAAGTTGACCAGCGTGAACTCCAATACCACCAGAAACAGTCCACGCTTGAACAAAAAAGCCGACACTGCGCGCCGTCCCTGGTATTTCTGAGCATACAGCCAGGCCGACAAACCGGTGAGCAACACAAACACTGGCGCGCAAAGATGGGCGAGGGTGCGGCTGAAAAACAGCGCCGGCTCGGTCGCGTCGATGCTCATCGGGTCGCCCACCTGGCGGTGCAGCAGAAACGTTTCGCGCACGTGGTCGAGCAACATGAAGAGGATCACCAGGCCGCGCAAGGCGTCAATGGAAAGCAGGCGTGGGCGTAGCGCAACAGCATCAGTCATGGGGCGGTTCACAAGGCTGGGCAAAAAATAAGCGTTATCCTATAACATTAATCAACACATTGCCGCGCCGCACAGGCGAGCTTATCGGAGGTACGGATGACACGCGTGAACCCACCCTCGGCCGAGGCCGTGATCGAATTCTGGAAACAGGCTGGCCCAACGCATTGGTTTGCCAAGAACGATCAGTTCGACGCGACCTTTCGCGAGGCCTTCTACGCCAGTCATCTGCAAGCGGCACGGCGCGAGCTGGACGATTGGCTGGCCTCGGCTTACGGCGCGCTGGCCTTGCTGATCCTGCTGGACCAATACCCACGCAACGCCTTTCGCGGCACCGCGCATATGTTCGCCACCGACCCGCTGGCACGCCTGTATGCGCAGCGGATGGTCGATGCAGGATTGGACGCATTGATCGAACCGGAACTGCGGGCGTTTTGTTATCTGCCGTTTGAACACTCCGAAGACCCTCGCGACCAGCAACGCTCCATCGCGCTCAATCAGCACCTGGACGCCAGCACCTACCACTGGGCCAAGGAACATGCCCGGATTATTCAGCGGTTTGGGCGCTTTCCCCATCGCAATGCGGTGCTGGGGAGGGAGACCACCGATGAAGAGCAGGACTTCCTCAACGCCGGTGGCTTCGCGGGTTAGCCCTATTGAGCCGCCATGTGCGCTATTCCCGCCAGGAATGCCCCCATAAAAACACCGCATTGTCTTTATCGTCCGGGATCTCGTAGCGTTGAGCCTCATTTCAAGGAGATGGTCCATGAGCCACGGTCCGCTGCGCCTCTACGTTGATTCGCTGTTTACCAGCCCCTATGCCATGTCGGTGTTCGTCGCCTTGCGGGAAAAGGGCCTGGCGTTCGAGACCGTGCCCCTGGACCTGGACGCAGGCCAGCACCAGGCCGTGGATTACGCGCGACTGTCACTGACCCAGCGGGTGCCGACACTGGAGGAGGGCGAGTTCTCCTTGTCGGAGTCTTCGGCGATTATTGAATACCTGGACGAGGCCTATCCCGAGACCCGCGTTTATCCGCTCGATCCGCAGCAGCGGGCGAGGGCGCGGCAAGTGCAGGCATGGGTGCGCAGCGATTTGCTGCCGATTCGCCAGGAGCGCTCGACCCTGGTGGTGTTCTGCGGGCAGAAGATGCCGCCGCTGTCGCCGGCAGCCGACGCGGCAGCAGGCAGGTTGATCAATGTGGCGCATGCTTTGCTGGCGGATGACCGTGAGTACCTGTTCGGCACCTGGTCAATTGCCGACGTGGACCTGGCGGTGATGCTCAATCGCCTGGTCCTCAACGGCGACGCCGTGCCCGCGCAGCTGGTGGCTTACGCCCGGCGTCAATGGCAAAGGCCATCCGTGCAGGCATGGATCAACCAGCCACGCCCTGGGATGTAGGGTTCTCGTTCATTTGCGCGACGCGCCGGTCCAGGTCTTCCCAATCGGCCATACCCAGCACGCGCGTGGTGTTCAAACCGCGCAGGTAGCCACGCAGTTGCTGGGCGCTGGCCGCTTGCTCGGCGGCAACGCTCGTCTCGCTCAGCAGCACGTCTTCATACTCGGCCAGGTAATCGGCGACGCGCTCGCGGAACTCCGGCAATACCGCCTCGCGGATGCGGTCGAAGGTTTTCTGGTGACGCTTCATGGCATGGTCCTTATAGTTTTATGGGGCGGGGCTCCCTGACACTATCGGTTCAAATGATAGTCACCATCAAGGATCACACGTTCTGTTTTTACGGCAAAAGCGCAAAATCCGCTCATCGAAACGCGACTCAAGGAAATGCGCGATGAGGACTCTGATCCAGCTGGGTTTGATCACCCTGATGCTCGGCACTGCCGTGCTGACCAACCCGGCCGTTGCCGATGAGCTGCGTACGGGCCATTTGCTGCCACTCGCCGCTAGCGTAAACTCCCTGCAGCGCGCCCAGTCGGTGGGGGTGTTGTACAGCGAAAACACGCGCGACAACCTCAGCTACCTTGAGCGCTACCACGCCATGGCGTTGAACGGCGCCAAGGATGCCCTGGACGCGCGTATCCGCGAGGCGTTCGTCAACAGTTCCGATCCGGAACTGGCCATCGACTGGCTGATGAACTCGTTGCAAGGCACGTTTGTCTCGGTGACGGTCTATGGCAGCCTGGATGCTCTGGTGCAGGCGCATCCGGACGTCGCCGTGGTGCTCGATACCCATAACCAATTGCTGACCCAGCGTAACGATGTGGTCGAGGCGCACTTTACTGCACGTTTCTATGATGCCGATCTGCACTACATTGCCAAGGCCGAAGGCTCGGTGGACAAGCAGGTGCCGTCGGTGTGGGTGCATGACAAGTCAGCACTCGAGATTGCCGCGCAGATCGAGCAGCAGCGAGATGTACAACAAGATGCCTTGAAGCAGTTTGACGCCTCCCTAAAAGCCCTGGTCCGCGCAGGTTGATACGCGGATCGACAGGCACCTATTTTGTTATTTTTCAGGAATGTTTATGCGCGCTTTTTTCGCCCCGGCCCTGGCCCTAGCTTCCCTGGCGCTGACCGGTTGTATCACGGCTCCGAATGCCCCATCGCTGACCCTGCACACCGCCAAAACCCCTGAAGGCTATGTGCAATGCGTATTGCCCAAGCTTGAAAAGCACGGCATCACCTCGACCGTGACGCAGAACTCACGCCACGCCAAGGTGCTGTTGACCAGCAAGATCGCGGCCGATGATGTGCTGGAAGCTTACAAATCCCAGGATGGCACCAAGGTGTTCCTGTATGAGCGCAAACCGTTGGCTTCGGCGATCAAGGCGTCGCGGCTCGAGCAGGCGGCGCAGGATTGCCAGTAACCTTGAACTGGAATAAAGATTAAATGTGGGAGGGGGCTTGCCCCCGATCGCGGTGGGTCAGTCAGCTAATTTGTTACTGACCCACCGCTATCGGAGGCAAGCCCCCTCCCACATTCAGGGTTTTGCCTCGTTGCTGAAGGCAGTGACCGTCTTGACCAGCCCCTGCGCCGCCAGCGCGACCAACTCACCGCCTTTGTCCACCGTTGCCAATGCAGGGTCCGAGCCCATGCGCCCGTCGGGGAAGCGTGCGCGGAAGTCCAGCGCTTCACGGATCGGGCCGGTGCCGGCGATTTGCGGCGAGTACTCGGCCGACTTGATCGAGTCAGGGTAGGCCCATTGCGTCACGGCGATTTCCGACGGCGTGGCGTGGCTGCCATGGCCCACCGGGAATTGGCGCTGCGCCAGGTCGGTGACGCCTTCCAGGTCCCACCAGTTGACCAGCTTCAATGCGAACCCGGCCGGGCGGCGGGCGAAGCTGGCTTCGGCGTAGAGTTCGGAAAACGCCGCTTCGATGGTGGCGATATTGCCGCCGTGGCCGTTGAGGAACAGGATCTTGTCGAATCCATGCCCGGCCAGCGAGCGCACCCAGTCGCCGATCGCGGCAATAAAGGTGGAAGGGCGCAGCGAGATGGTGCCGGGAAAGCCCAGGTGGTGCTGGGCCATGCCGATGTTGAACGTCGGGCCGACCAGGATATCAGCCTGCTTCTGCGCCTCGACGGCGATGATCTCCGGGCACATCCAGTCGGTGCCCAGCAGGCCGGTGGGGCCGTGTTGCTCGTTGGAGCCGATGGGGATTATCACCGTGCGGCTGCGCTGCAGAAACTGCCCGATCTCGATCCAGGTGGACTTGTGTAGAAGCATGCGACGCTCTCTTTTATCTGTGGGACAGGCTATCCGCCACGGATTGTACGACTACTCGCCACCTGTTGGGGTTTGCAATTGAGATAGGTCGAAGACTTCAACCAGCGCTGGTCGGGGTACCACGAGAACATGAATTGTCCGTCCTTGAGCTTGTCCACCACTTGGCGTGCGACTTGCGGGCGCACCGCCGGGCAGCCCTGGCTTCGGCCGATACGCCCTTCGCGCTTGCTCCATAGCGGGCTGACGTAGTCGGCGGCATGAATCACGATGGCGCGGTCGCGGGCCAAGTCATTGAAGCCAGGCTCCAGGCCGTCCATGCGCAGCGAGTAGCCGTGGGTGCCGAGGTAGCTTTCCTGGGTGCGGAACAGCCCCAGGCTGGACTGGTGGCTGCCTTCGAGATTGGAAAATTCGGTGGCGAAATTTTCGCCGGACCTGGCACCGTGGGCCACCAGGTCACGCAGCACCAGGGTCTGTTTACGCAGGTCGAAGATCCACAGCCGACGGGCGGTAGAAGGCTGGGAGTAGTCAATCACCGCCAGGCGATCGGAACGTTCCTCGCCGTTATTGACTGCGCACTGCACCGCGCCCAGGGCGCTTTTCAGCACGATGGGATTGAGTTCTGGAGCCGAGCGCGCCAGGCTGCTATACAAGGAAGGAGAAGGGCCATTGGCGGCGAGCGCAACATTGCTCAATAACGCCAGGCTCGCAGTGATCAGGCCCAGGGTGGTTAATCCGAGCCGGCGCATTAAAGTCAGCATCTACAGTCGAGTCCCCGCTGTGGAGTGGAGCTAAGTCAATTGTTCAAAAAACACGCATGTTACTTGAGCATTTGCCTGCTCGTTACACCACTGGTCGCCACGGCCGAAGCGCCGCCGCTGGAGCCGTTGCCGGTCACGACTCCGGCACCGATCGACCTGGCGCCGCTGCAACAGGCCCTGGCGCAGTTGCCCAGTGTCTGCCCGCAGCTCGCGCCGCGTATCGACGCCAGCGCGCAATTGCGCCTGCAAGCCTTTTACCAGCAGCAAGGCGACGCGCCGCTGTGGTCGGCCGACGAGCGTCGACAGGCCTTGCACAGCCAGTTGCTGATGCTGGCCGACGACGGTCTGGACCCCACCCACTATAGCCTGCCCGCTGCAGATGCCACGGCGAATGTGCTGTGCAGCGATATCGCGATCAGCCAGCAGTACCTCCAGGCCCTGCAGGATTTGCATTTCGGGCGCCTGCAGCAATCGCGCTTCGAACCGCTCTGGCACGCCCAACCGCCTGTCGATGAGCCAGACACCGCCGTGCTGGCCTTCGCTGCCACCGGCTTGCAGGACATGGCCCAGGCGTTCGACCAGGCGCGTCCCAGCGCGGATTTGTATCGCAGCCTGCGCAACGCCTATTCCAGTGCGCGCCAGCAGCCGCTGCCGCAGTGGGAGGCGGTGAGCAATGGGCCGCTGTTGCGCCCGGGCATGGAAGACCCACGGGTGCCGGAACTGGCGCGGCGCCTGTACCGCGGCGGGTACCTGACCCAGGAACCCAAGGGCAGCGCCAGGCAGTACCGCCCCGACCTGGTCGCTGCGGTCAAGGCCTTCCAGCTCAGCCATTCCCTGCAGTCCGACGGTGTGATCGGCGCCGGCACCGTGGCCGAACTCAATATCAGCCCTTTGACGCGCCGCGACCAGTTGCGCATCAACCTCGAGCGGTTCCGCTGGCTGGCCCGGGACCTGGAGCCCGAAGGCGTGGTGGTCAATATTGCGGCCGCGCAACTGAGCGTGTATCAGGGCGGCATTCCCGTGTGGCAGACCCGCCTGCAAGTGGGCCGCGCCGAGCGCCAGACACCGCTGCTCAAGTCGCGCATCACGCGACTGACCCTCAACCCTACGTGGACCATCCCGCCCACCATCATGCGCGAGGACAAGCTGCCGGCCATCCGCCTCAATCCGCACTATCTGCGCCAGCAGAACCTGCAAGTGCTTGACGCCGAAGGCCACCCGCTGACCCCGGATCAGGTCGACTGGGCGCGCCCCGGCAATATCCTGCTGCGCCAGGAGGCGGGGCCGCGCAACCCGTTGGGCAAGATTGTGATGCGTTTTCCCAACCCGTATTCGGTGTACCTGCATGACACGCCGAGCCAGCCGCTGTTTACCAAGGGGCCGCGGGCGTTCAGCTCAGGGTGCGTGCGCGTCGAACAACCGCTGCTATTGCGCGACCTGTTGGTGAGCCCTGCCGAACGTACGCGCAGCGATGAGCTGCTGGCCACCGGCGTCACCCATGAATTCAGGCTGGCCACGCCGGTACCGGTGCTGCTGGGGTATTGGACGGTGGAAGTGGATCGCCAGGGAAGCCTGGTGTACGCGCCGGATATCTACGCGCGCGACCCGGTGTTGATCAAGGCCATGGGGAGTGTGCTGTAGAACTGAGTGGCCAGGTACCCATGTGGGAGGGGCTTGCCCCCGATAGCGGTGTGTCAGCCAGCTTATCTGTAGCAGGCACACCGTCATCGGGGGCAAGCCCCCTCCCACATTTGGACCTTTACCTACTCAGGCATCAATTGCTGGCGGCACTCCAGCACCAGCCGCGCGCCGCCCAGTTCGCTGGTGGCCACGTCCAGCTTGAAGCCGTGCAGGTTGATGATCGCCGCGACAATCGACAGGCCCAGGCCAAACCCGCCTTGTTGGTCACTCTCATCGACCCGATAGAAGCGTTGGAACACCGAGGCGCGTTCGGCCGCAGGAATCCCCGGCCCGGAGTCGAGCACTTCGATCCGGGTGCTGCCCACATCATTGAGCGCGCGCAGGATCACCGTGCCGCCCGGCGGGGTGAACTTGATCGAATTGCTCAGCAGGTTGGCCAGGGCCTCGAACAGCAGCGCGCGGTCGCCGGTAATCCAGGGCAGTGAATCCGGGGTCTGCAGCAGCAGTTGCAGCTCGCCTTCCTCGGCCAGGGGCAGGTAGAAGTCGTGCAGCTCGCGCAACAGCGGGAGTGGGTCCATCACCAGAAAGCCCGAACGACGCTGGTGGTCTTCCAGTTCCGAAATCCGCAGCAAGCCGCGAAAACGCGCCATCAGCGTGTCGGTTTCGGCAATCGCGTCATCGAGCTTCACCGCATGGGCCGAATCTTCCTCCGCTTGTTGCTTGATGCGGTAAAGCTGCGCACGCAAGCGCGTCAGCGGGGTGCGCAGATCGTGGGCGATGTTGTCGCACACACCCTTGACCTCGTTCATCAGCTTTTCGATGCGGTCGAGCATGGCGTTGACGATGGCTGCGAGCATGTCCAGCTCATCGCGCCGGTTCGACAGCGGCAAGCGATGCGTCAGGTCGCCGGCGACGATGGCCTCCGCGCTCGCCTGAATGCCGCGAATGCGCCGCAGCGGACGGCGGCGCAGCAGGTGCCAGCCGGCGGCGCCTGGGATGATGGTCAGCGACAGGGCCCACAGCAGGGCATGCCAGATGATGCGGGTCACGCCGAACAGCGAGCCGTTGGCGCGCACCAGCACCAGCCAGCGGCCGTCTTCGGTGTGGGTAGCCACGGCGTCGCAGCTGTCCTTGGGCAGTTTCGGGTCATCGGAATCGACACAGTTGGCCAGGGCGTGGATCTTGCCATCGAGCGGCAAGTCCGGCGGCACGGCGCGGATCGGCCCGCTCAAAGGACGAAATTGTTCGTCGAACAGGCCATAGGCATCCACGCCTTTCATGTCGAACGTCATGCTGGTGGTCAGCGCCTCCACCAGTTCTTCACCGTCGAAGCGCTGGAACAGATGCTGGCGCTGCAGCAGCGAATGGCGTGACAGGTCGCTGAGGTAACCCGACACCTCGTAATACAGCACCCCCATGAGGATGCAGCTCCACGCGACGAACAGCGAACTGTACAGCGCCAGCAACCGACTGCTGGAAGAGCGCCAGCCCTTAGAGGGGTTCAGCAATGACATATCCCGAGCCTCGTACCGTGCGAATCAGCGGCGTGAGGCCCGGTGGGTCGATTTTCTTGCGCAGGCGACCGATGTGCACGTCGATCAGGTTGGTGCCGGGATCGAAGTGATAGCCCCAGACTTCCTCGAAGATCATCATCCGCGACAGGATCTGCCCGGTGTTGCGCATCAGAAATTCCAGCAGCTTGTACTCGGTGGGCAACAGGCTCAGCGGTTGATCGGCGCGGCTGGCTTCGCGGCTGATCAGGTTCAGTTCGAGGTCGGCCACGCGCAGGGCGGTTTCGAATTCCTTGACCGTGCTTTTACGTCGCAGCAGCACTTCGACGCGGGCGGCCATCTCATCGGACGCGAAGGGCTTGGTCAGGTAGTCGTCACCGCCGGCGCGCAGGCCGCGCACGCGTTCGTCCACGTCGGAGAGGGCGCTGATCATCAGAATCGGCGTCGACACCCCGATGGTGCGCAGGGTGGTGACGATGGCCAGGCCATCGAGTTCGGGCAGCATGCGGTCGAGGGTGATCAGATCGTAATCACCACTGACGGCACGGACCAGGCCTTCGCGGCCATTGTCCACCCAGTCTACGTCCAGTCCATGGCTACTCAGCTCGGCGACGATCTCGCGGGCCGTTACGGCGTCATCCTCGATGGTCAAAATGCGGGTCATAGGATTACCTGGTGAGCGTTCACACTAGAAGTGCGGGCATTTTGCCAAGAAGTTGCTGAATGTTTCCTAAATAAAACTTCATCTAGGCAAATCAGTGTGGGAGGGGGCTTGCCCCCGATAGCGGTAGGTCAGGCTATCAATTCTTACCAGACACACCGCTATCGGGCGCAAGCGCCCTCCCACATCGGGTGTTCAACAGGAGAATGCATAACGCCCGTTCCCAAAACAGCATTCTTGCAACTTGCATGATTTTAAGAAGTTCAATTTAGTTAACTTGTTGAAATATAAGAAGTTTATTTTTTGCCTTGGCTGGCACGCTGCCTGCACTGTCCTTTTTGAGACTTGTAACACTATTTTTCATGCCTGGAGCAAAACAACAATGATCACATCCTCATCCACGCTGCAAGAGTCAAGCGCGCTCTCCGGGGTTTCCTGGGGGGCGATTTTTGCTGGGGCGGCCGCGGCTGCCGCACTGTCCCTGATCCTGGTGCTGCTGGGCTTCGGCCTGGGTTTTTCGGCGGTGTCGCCGTGGGCCGACAGCGGCATGAGCGCCAAGGGGCTTGGCATTTCCACGATTGTCTGGCTGGCATTCACCCAAATCGTTGCGTCGGGTCTGGGCGGCTATATTGCCGGTCGGTTGCGCGTGAAGTGGGCCAATCTGCATGGCGATGAGGTGTACTTCCGTGACACCGCACACGGCTTCCTGGCCTGGGCGGTCGCGACACTGATCACGGCGATGCTGGTGGTCGGTTCGGTCAGCAGCGTGGTCAGCGGCGGCGTGAAAGCCGGTGCCAGCGTTGCGTCGGGCGCCGCCAGCGGTATGTCCCAAGCCGCCGGCAGCGTAGCCAAGGGCGCCCACAGTGGCGACTTCGGTTACTACGTCGACAGCCTGTTCCGCGACGACCGCCCTGCAGCGGTCAGCGATGACGCCGCCCATGCCGTGGTCGGTCGCATCTTTGCGCGTACATTGAGCAATGACGGCCAACTGGCTCCGGAAGACCGTACCTACCTGGCCCAATTGATCAGCCAGCGCACCAACCTCAGCCAGGCCGATGCCGAGGCGCGGATCGACAAGGTCTACGGCGATGCCCGTAAAGCCATCGAAGACGCCAAGGTCAAAGCCAAGCAAGCTGCCGACACCGCTGCAAAAGTCGCGGCCTACACCTCGCTGTGGACCTTCGTCGCGCTGCTGATCGGTGCATTCTTCGCCAGCTTCGCCGCAACCTTCGGCGGTCGCCGCCGGGATGCCGTGGTGTACGTCGAAACCGAAAACTACATTCGTTAAATCAAGGAGAACAAGATGCGCTCATTACTGCTGTGGTTCCTCGGCGTGCCGATTCCGCTGATTATCCTGATTGCCATTTTCATGCACTAAATCTGAGCCTGGCTCAATGTGGGAGGGGGCTTGCTCCCGATAGTGGAGTGTCAGTCAGCCGATTCGGCGACTGATACCCTGCTATCGGGGGCAAGCCCCCTCCCACATTTGGTTGGCGGTGAACCAGCCTTAGTCGTCGAACCCCACCTGCTCGTGAATCTCGTCCACCTTCAACTCCAGCCGATACGCCACTGCAATGAACAACGCCTGGCACAGGCACAGCGTGGCGCTTAGTGAACGGAAGGCAAACGAGGAGCCTTCATTGACCAACAGCACAGCGTTCGCCCGCTTGGCCAGGGGCGACAGGTTGCTGTCGGTGATAATCAGTGTCTTGGCCTGATGATGCTGGGCAATGCGCAGGCAGTGCTGGGTCTCTTTGCCGTAGGGCGTAAAGCTGATCGCGATCACCAGGTCATTGGCGCGCACGCTGCGCATTTGTTCGCGGTAGCTGCCGCCCAGCCCCGAAACCAGGTGAATGCGCTTGTTGGTGTGCTGCAGGTTGTAGACCAGGTAGTCGGCCACCGCGAATGAGCGGCGTACACCGACCACGTAGATATTGTCGGCATTCACCACCAGGTCCACGGCCTTGTCGAAGGCTGCGTCATCAAGCTCAAGCCCAAGCCGTTCGATGCCGGATAACGTGGCGTTGACGCACTCACGCGCCAGGTCGCCGCCGCTGGCCTTCTGCGACTTGTTGGCGATCATGCTGCGGATGCGCTGCTGGTAGTTCTGTACCGGCGTGGTCTTGTGCGTATACGCCTCGCGAAACAGCGCCTGCATCTCACTGAAGCCGCTGAAGCCGAAACGCTGGGAAAACCGCACGATGGCCGAGGGGTGCACTTCACATTCGCCGGCGATGTCGCTGATGCGATCGACCATGATCCGGTCGCTCTGCTGGCTCATGTAGCTGGCGATGCGCTTGAGTTGGCGCGGCAGGCTTTCGTATTCCTCGGTGATCAGCTGCAACAGGCGTTCGGCATTGATCGGAGGGCTGGCGATTGGATCTTCCAGATGGGTCTCGGGATCGGTGCGGGACATGGGCAATCCTTCTGGCGTGTTCGTCTGGTGCGCTGATGGGTGGCGCAAGTCTACAGGGTAGGCGTAAAAAAATACCTCGGCATCACGGCCTGCGCGGGCTGCTGAAACGATGCACGACGGCTGTCACTGCATTATGCCGGCTTATTGGAAAAAATATTCCACTAAAAATAATTATGGAATAAATATTGATTGCCGCCGCCGGACGTTCTAGTCTGCTCCCACCAAGAGCGTTTGCCGTCGCCACGGCGGCACAACGCAGGCTGATAAAAATAACAGGAGCCAGCATGGGCCAGACTCGTTTTGCCAGTGGGCGTCAATTGGATCTGATTTGCCTCGGGCGCCTGGGCGTCGACCTCTACGCACAGCAAGTGGGTGCGCGGCTTGAGGACGTGTCCAGCTTTGCCAAGTACCTCGGCGGTTCCTCCGCCAATATCGCCTTCGGCACGGCGCGGCTGGGGCTCAAGTCCGCCATGCTGAGCCGGGTAGGGGACGACCATATGGGCCGCTTCCTCGTGGAGTCCCTGGCCCGTGAAGGCTGCGACGTCAGCGGCATCAAGGTCGACCCGGAACGCCTGACTGCCCTGGTGTTGCTGGGCCTGAAGGACCGCGAAACCTTCCCACTGGTGTTCTATCGCGAAAACTGCGCCGATATGGCCCTGCGTGCCGAGGACATCAACGAAGCCTTCATTGCCTCCAGCAAAGCGCTGCTGATCACCGGTACGCATTTCTCCACCGACGGCGTGTACAAGGCCAGCATCCAGGCCCTGGACTATGCGGCCAAACACAACGTCAAGCGCGTGCTGGATATCGACTATCGCCCGGTGTTGTGGGGCCTGGCGGGTAAGGCTGACGGCGAGACCCGTTTTGTCGCCGACCAGAATGTCAGCCAGCATGTGCAGAAAATCCTGCCGCGTTTCGACCTGATCGTCGGCACCGAAGAAGAATTCCTGATTGCCGGCGGCAGTGAAGATTTGCTCACTGCGCTGCGCACCGTGCGTGAACTGACCCCGGCCACCCTGGTGGTCAAGCTTGGCCCGCAAGGCTGCACGGTAATCCAGGGTGCGATCCCGGCGCGGCTGGAAGATGGCGCCATCTACCCGGGCGTGCGGGTTGAAGTGCTCAACGTGCTGGGCGCCGGCGATGCCTTTATGTCGGGCTTTCTCAGCGGCTGGATCAATGACGCCAGCGATGAGCGTTGCAGCCAGTTGGCCAATGCCTGTGGCGGTCTCGTCGTCTCGCGCCACGCCTGTGCGCCGGCCATGCCGACGCCTGCCGAGCTGGATTATCTGTTCAGCAGCCCGGTGCCGATCACCCGGCCTGACCAGGATGTGACGCTGCAGCGCCTGCACCGCGTCAGCGTGCCGCGCAAGGCCTGGAAGCAACTGTTCATCTTCGCCTTCGACCATCGCTGGCAACTGGTGGACCTGGCGCAACGCGGCGGCCAGGACCTGACCCGCATCAGCGAGATCAAGCAGCTGTTTATCCAGGCCATCGAACGCGTGGAAAAAAAGCTCGCCGAGCAGGGCGTCGAGGCCGATGTGGGTCTGTTGGCCGACCAGCGCTTCGGCCAGGACGCGCTCAACGCCGCCAGCGGTCGCGGCTGGTGGATCGCGCGCCCGGTTGAAGTACAGAATTCGCGCCCGCTGGCCTTCGAGCACGGCCGTTCGGTTGGCAGCAACCTGATCGCCTGGCCCCAGGAACAGATCATCAAGTGCCTGGTGCAATACCATCCCGATGACGAGCCGATGCTGCGCCTGGAACAGGAAGCGCAACTGAAGGCGGTGTACGACGCCTCCCTGGTCAGCGGTCATGAACTGCTGCTGGAAGTCATCCCGCCCAAGGATCACCCGTCCACTTATCCCGACGTGCTCTACCGCAGCCTCAAGCGCCTGTACAACCTGGGCATCTATCCGGCGTGGTGGAAGATCGAAGCGCAATCGGCCGAGGACTGGGAAAAGCTTGATGCACTGATCCACGAACGCGACCCGTACTGCCGGGGTGTGGTGCTGCTGGGGCTGAATGCGTCGGCGCAATTTCTCGCCGACGGCTTCAAGCAGGCCAGCCAGAGCACCACCTGCCGTGGTTTTGCAGTGGGCCGCACGATCTTCCAGGAGCCGAGCAAGGCGTGGATGGCGGGGGAGATCGATGATGAAACGTTGATCCAGCAGGTGCAGGCCACGTTCGAGCAACTCATCAGCGCCTGGCGCAGTGCGCGAAATTAAATAAGGTCAAATGTGGGAGGGGGCTTGCCCCCGATAGCGGAGTGTCAGGCAACACTTCAGTCACTGATCTACCGCTATCGGGGGCAAGCCCCCTCCCACATAAAGCAAAAAGCAGATCTCAGTGATACCTGAAAATAATAAAGGTGCAGCCATGCCCGCAATCCGAATTGGCATCAACCCGATCTCCTGGAGCAACGACGACCTGCCGGCCCTGGGCGGTGAAACGCCGCTGAGCACCGCCTTGAGCGAAGGCAAGGAGATCGGCTACGAAGGGTTTGAACTCAACGGCAAATTCCCCAAGGACGCCAAGGGCGTGGGCGATGTACTGCGCCCCTATGACCTGGCATTGGTCTCCGGCTGGTATTCCAGCCGCCTGGCGCGGCGTTCGGTGGCCGAGGAAATCGAGGCCATCGCCGGCCACGTCGAGTTACTGAAACACAACGGCGCCAAAGTGCTGGTGTACGGCGAGGTGGCCGATTCGATCCAGGGCTCGCGCATCCGCCTGATCGAGCGCCCGCGTTTCCATAGCGAGCAGGCTTGGCAGGATTACGCCGACAAACTCACGGAGCTGGCGCGTTTCACCTTGTCCCAGGGCGTGCGCCTGGCTTATCACCACCATATGGGCGCCTACGTCGAATCCCCGGAAGACATCGACCAGTTGATGCGCCGCACCGGTCCGGAAGTCGGCCTGTTGTTCGATTCGGGCCACTGCTACATGGGCGGCGGCGAACCTTTAGCGGTGTTGCGCAAACACATCGACCGTGTCTGCCACGTGCATTTCAAGGACGTGCGCAACCCCGTGGTGCAGCTGGCGCGCAACCAGATGTGGAGCTTTCCCGACTGCATCGTCAACGGCACCTTCACCGTGCCTGGCGATGGCGATATCGACTTTGCCGAATTGCTCGATGTGCTGCTGGCCGCGAAATACGAGGGCTGGCTGGTGGTGGAAGCCGAGCAGGACCCGGCGGTGGCGCCCAGCTATGTCTATGCAAAAAAGGGTTATGACACGTTGCGTGCGCTTCTCAACGAGAGGACTTAATCATGAGCTTGCTGGTCAAGAGCAACACACGTGGGCAGACCATGGTCGCCCTGGAAGCAGGGCGCCTGGAGTATGTCGGTTTCAGCGCTTATCGCCTGAGCCTGGGCGAAACCCTGCCGGTCAGCGCCGGTGATAACGAACTGTGCCTGGTGCTGCTCAGCGGCCGGGTAAATATCCAGGGCGAGGGCTTCGACTGGCAGAATCTCGGTGATCGCCAGTCGGTATTCGAAGACAAATCGCCGTTCGCCGCCTACCTGCCGCCCGGCACTGCGGCCCAGGTCACCGCCTTGAGCGACGTGCAGATCGCGGTCTGCGCAGCGCCCGGTGCGCAGGGTTACGAACCGCGCCTGATCCGTCCCGAAGACTGCAAGCGCAGCGTGCGCGGTAAAGGTGCCAACACCCGTTATGTGTGCGACATCCTGCCCGACAGCGAGCCGGCGCATTCATTGCTGGTGGTGGAAGTGCGCACGCCGTCCGGGCATTCATCGAGCTACCCGCCGCACAAGCACGACATCGATGACCTGCCGCACCAGAGCTTTCTGGAAGAGACCTATTACCACCAGATCAATCCGCCCCAGGGCTTCGTATTCCAGCGCGTGTACACCGACGATCGCAGTATTGACCAGGCCATGGCCGTGGAAAACAGCGACCTGGTGGTGGTGCCCAAGGGTTATCACCCGGTTAGCGTGCCGTACGGTTACGAGTCGTATTACCTCAACGTCATGGCCGGCCCCAAGCGTGCCTGGCATTTCCACAACGACCCGCAGCACAGTTGGCTGCTGGACCTCTGAACGGTTTCGCACGGAGAACAACAACAATGAAGTCGCCGCTACGCTTTGCCCTTAACCGTATGGTCGCACCCAACCTGTCCCTGCCGGACTTCATCCAGTTGGCCGCGTCGCTCAAGTGCGATGCCATCGAGATCCGCAATGATCTCAAGGACCGCCAGATCGAATACGGCGCGCCGGCCAGCCGCGTGCGCCAGTTGTGCGCGGCGCAGGGCATCACAGTGTTGTCGATCAACGCGCTGTATCCCTTTGACGTGTGGAACGATGAGCACCGGGCCCAGGCGCTCGAGCTTGCCGCCTATGCCCGTGAATGCGGCGCCCAGGGCCTGGTGATGTGCCCGTTCAACGAGCCGGGCGACACGCGCACCGATGCCCAGCGTGCCGCCGGTTTGCGCACGGCCTTGAGCGAACTGGCGCCGATCCTGCGCGAATACGGCATCCTCGGCTTTGTCGAGCCCCTGGGCTTCGAAGAATCCGCCCTGCGCCGCAAGCGCGTGGCGGTTGACGCGATCAAGGCCATCGGCGGCCTGGATGTGTTCCGTGTGGTGCACGACACCTTCCATCATCACCTTGCCAATGAGCATGAGTTCTTCCCGGAACTCACTGGCCTGGTCCACATCTCCGGCGTGGAGGATGCCGAGGCGCCGCTCAACTCGATCCGTGACGGCCACCGCGTACTGGTCGGCGAGGGCGACATCCTCGGCAATGCGGCGCAGATCGACACCTTGCTCAGCACCGGCTACAGCGGCTACCTGTCGTTCGAGCCGTTTGCGGCAAGCGTGCATGAGCTGGCGGATATCCAGCAGGCCTTGGGGGCAAGCATTGCCCACCTGAAAAAAAGTTAAGGGGCGCGACATGACCACCACCCGACTGACCATGGCCCAGGCCCTGGTGAAGTTCCTGGATAACCAATACATCGAAGTCGATGGCGTGCAGAGCAAGTTTGTCGCCGGCGTGTTCACCATTTTCGGTCACGGTAATGTGCTGGGCCTCGGCCAGGCGCTGGAGCAGGACAGCGGTGACCTGGTGGTGCATCAGGGCCGCAACGAGCAGGGCATGGCCCACGCCGCCATCGGGTTTGCCAAGCAGCACCTGCGCCGCAAGATCTACGCCTGCACCGCCTCGGTGGGGCCGGGTGCGGCGAATATGCTCACCGCAGCGGCCACCGCCACGGCCAACCGCATTCCGTTGCTGCTGTTGCCCGGCGACGTCTACGCGAGCCGCCAGCCCGACCCGGTGCTGCAGCAGATCGAACAGTTTCACGACTTGAGCATCAGCACCAACGATGCGTTCCGTTCGGTGAGCAAGTACTGGGACCGCATCAACCGCCCGGAGCAATTGATGAGCGCGGCGATCCACGCCATGCGCGTGCTGACTGATCCTGCGCAAACCGGCGCCGTCACCCTGGCGCTGCCCCAGGATGTGCAGGCCGAGGCCTGGGACTATCCCGACTATTTCCTGCAAAAGCGCGTGCACCGCATCGAACGTCGCCCGCCCACCGCCGCGATGCTCGACGATGCGCTGGCGGCCTTTCGTGGCACGCGCAAACCGCTGATCATCTGCGGTGGCGGGGTGAAATACTCCGGCGCGAATGCCGCGCTGCAAGCCTTTGCCGAGCGCTTTGATATCCCCTTCGCCGAAACCCAGGCGGGCAAGAGCGCGGTGGTGTCCAGTCACCCGCTGAACGTCGGCGGCATTGGCGAGACCGGTTGCCTGGCGGCCAACCTGCTGGCGCCGGAGGCGGATCTGATCATCGGTATCGGCACCCGTTATACCGACTTCACCACCTCGTCCAAATCGCTGTTCAAGCACGCGCAGGTGAAATTTCTCAACCTCAATATCAGCCCGTGCGATGCATTGAAGCTCGACGGCGTGCAAGTGTTGGGCGATGCCAGGGTCGCCCTTGAAGCCCTGGCCGATGCGCTGGGTGATTACCGCGCCGGGTGGGGCGACCAGGTGCGTGACGCCAGGGCGCAACTGGATGCCGAAGTGGACCGGGTGCATCAGGTCGAGTACCAGGGCGATGATTTCGTCCCCGAAGTCGATGACCACCTGGACCGCGCGGTACTGCGCGAATTTATCGAACTGACCGGCTCCTGCCTGACCCAGAGTCGCGTACTCGGCGTGCTCAACCAGACCCTGGCCGACGACGCCATCATTGTCGCCGCCGCCGGCAGCCTGCCCGGCGATCTGCAGCGCGCCTGGCGCAGCAAGGGCGTGAACACCTACCACGTCGAATACGGCTATTCGTGCATGGGCTACGAGATCAACGCCGCCCTCGGCGTCAAGCTGGCCGAACCGAGCAAAGAAGTGTACGCACTGGTCGGCGATGGCTCCTACATGATGCTGCATTCGGAGTTGGCCACCTCGATCCAGGAGCGCCGCAAGATCAACGTGGTGCTGCTCGACAACATGGCTTTCGGTTGCATCAACAACCTGCAGATCGGCAACGGCATGGACAGCTTCGGCACCGAGTTCCGCTACCGCAACCCCGAGAGCGGCAAGCTCGACGGCGGCCTGGTGCCGGTGGATTTCGCCATGAGCGCGGCGGCGTATGGCTGCAAGACCTACAAGGTCAGCAGCGTGGAACAGCTTGAAGCGGCGCTGGCCGATGCGCGTACCCAAACCGTTTCGACCCTGATCGATATCAAGGTGCTGCCCAAGACCATGGTGCATGGCTACCTGTCGTGGTGGCGAGTGGGGGTGGCGCAGGTGTCCACCAGCGAGCGCACGAATGCCGCTGCAAAAAAACTCAATGAACAGCTGGCTAAAGCCCGGCAGTACTAATAACAAGAGGAGTGTTTGTATGTCGTTGAAGCTTGGAGTAATCGGTACCGGTGCCATCGGCCGTGACCATATTCGTCGTTGCAGCCAGACCTTGCTTAACAGCCAGGTGGTGGCCGTGACGGACATCAACCTTGAGCAAGCCGCCAAGGTCGTTGCAGAGTTGAAACTTACCGCCGAGGTATATCCGGACGGCCATGCGCTGATCAATTCGCCGCAGGTCGAAGCGATCCTGGTGACCTCCTGGGGCCCAAGCCACGAAGAATTTGTGCTCGCCGCCATTGCCGCCGGTAAGCCCGTGTTCTGCGAAAAGCCATTGGCCGTCACCGCCGAAGGCTGCCGCAAGATCGTCGATGCCGAGGTGGCGTACGGCAAGCGCCTGGTGCAGGTCGGTTTCATGCGCCCCTACGACGAAGGCTATCGTGCCTTGAAAGCGGTGATCGACAGCGGCCAGATCGGCGAACCGCTGATGCTGCACTGCGCCCATCGCAACCCGACGGTGGGCGACAACTACAAGACCGACATGGCGATTACCGACACCCTGATCCACGAACTGGATGTACTGCGTTGGCTGCTCAACGACGATTACGCCTCCGTGCAGGTGGTGTTCCCGCGCAAGACCAGCAAAGCCCTGGCGCACCTGCGCGACCCGCAGATCGTCTTGCTGGAGACCGTCAAGGGCACGCGCATCGACGTGGAAGTGTTCGTCAACTGCCAATACGGCTACGACATTCAATGCGAAGTGGTAGGGGAGAGCGGTATCGCCAAATTGCCGGAGCCTTCGCAGGTGCAGATGCGCAGTGGGGCGAAGTTGTCGAAGGCGATTCTGATGGATTGGAAGGACCGGTTTATCGGCGCCTATGACGTGGAATTGCAGGCGTTCATCGACAGCGTGCGCGCCGGGCAAGTGGGCGGGCCGTCGGCCTGGGACGGCTATGCGGCGGCGGTGGCGGCGGATGCGTGTATCGAAGCGCAGGGCAGTGGGCAGATTGTGCCGGTGAGCCTGCCGGATCGCCCGCATTTCTATGGCTGAACCCAACCAGAATTGAAATGCGGTCAATGTGGGAGGGGGCTTGCCCCCGATAGTGGTGTGTCAGTCAACACTCTTGTCACTGATCCACTGCTATCGGGGGCAAGCCCCCTCCCACATTTGATTGGGTTTGCACTTCAAAGAAGGAATAAATCATGCGAATCGGACTAGTCGGCTACGGCCACGGAGGGCGCTTCTTTCATGCGCCGCTGATTGCGACGTTGCCCGGCGCGACCTTTGTCGGCGTCGTCACACGATCCCCCGAGCGCCGCCAGCAACTGGCAAACGACCACCCTGGTCTGCAGGCCTTCGACACCATCGGCCAGATCGTCGAAGCCGGCGTTGATGCCCTCGTCATCTCCACCACCCTCAAAGGCCGTCCGGCCCTGGTGCTTGAAGCCATCGAACATGGCGTGGCGGTGGTCAGCGACAAGCCGTTCGCCGCCAACGCCGAGCAGGCCCAGGCCTTGATCACCGCCGCTGAACGCCAAGGCACGTTGCTCAGCGTCTACCAGAACCGCCGCTGGGACTCGGATTACCTGACCCTGCGCAAACTCATCGAGGCCGGTGCGCTGGGTGAGATAACCCGTTTTGAATCCCGCGTCGAACGCTACAGCCCCCAGGCGGTGGGTAATGCCAGCGGCGGCGGCTGGTTGCGCGACCTCGGCAGCCATCTGGTGGACCAGGCCCTGCAACTGTTCGGCCCGGTGGACCGGGTATTTGCGCAACTGCACTTCACGCCCGAGCATCCCACCCTTGATCACGGTTTTTTCGTTGCGCTGACCCATGCCAATGGCGTGATGTCGCACCTGTGGGGCAGCGCCTTGCAAAACAGCCAGGCACCGCGATTTCGTGTCAGTGGCACGCTGGGCTGTTATACCGTCGAAGGGCTGGACGGCCAGGAAGACGCGCTGATGGCCGGCAAGTCACCGAAAACCGAAGGCGAGCATTGGGGCGCGGAAGAGCATCGACGCTGGGGCTGGTTCGAACAAGGGCCGGAGCGCGAACGGGTGCCCTCGGAAAAGGGTTGCTGGCCGCAGTTCTACCGGCAGTTGCAAGGTGCCGTACAGGGCCAGGGGCCGCTGCCGGTCAATGCCTATGATGCGCTGGAAACCACCCGTATATTGGACACCGCACGCCTGAGCGCCGAGCGCCAGCAGGTGGTTTCGACAAAAATAGAATAAAATTCTAAAACAGGTTGATATGGAAATTATTTTCCAATAAAGTCTTTTCCAGGTTGCATAAAGTACGTCTTGGGCTCGACCCCGGCGACTCAACAAAAACAAGATCAAAAACAACCAGGTACCGTCAGATGAAAATCTTCAACGCTGTACTGCGAGTTTTACGCCCTGCCCACACGCCACGCGCATTGCCTCGCGCCCGGCCGTTCTACTTCTCCTTCCTCAATGTGCTGTGCGTCGAAAACCAGGGCGCGCTGGTCTGCTGCATTCCCGGCGCACCGGTGGTACGCGTGCCCGCCGAACGCTGATAAACGCAACGTCCATAAAACCAACAAGAAAGTGGAGACAGACCGTTCATGAAGACCCCGATCCGTTTTACCGCGCTGGCCCTGTCGATGCTACTCGCCAGCGGCGTTGCCGCAGCCGCTGACATCAAGGTGGGCGTGAGCATGTCCGCCTTCGATGACACCTTCCTGACCTACCTGCGCGAAGACATGGACAAGCAGGCCAAGTCCTATCCCAAGGGCGACGGCGTGCAACTGCAGTTCGAAGACGCCCGCGCCGATGTGGTCAAGCAACTGAGCCAGGTCGAGAACTTTATCAGCCAGAAAGTCGACGCCATCATCGTCAACCCGGTGGACACCGCCTCGACGAAGAACATTATCAATGCGGCTACCAAGGCAGGCATCCCGCTGGTGTTCGTCAACCGTCGTCCGGACCAGAAAGATCTGCCCAAGGACGTGGTGGCGGTGGTCTCCGATGACGTCGAGGCCGGCAGGCTGCAAATGCAGTACATCGCCGAAAAACTCGGCGGCAAGGGCAAGATCGTGATCCTGCTGGGCGACCTGGCGAACAACTCCACCACCAACCGCACCAAGGGCGTGAAGGAGGTGTTGGCCAAGTACCCGGACATCAAGATCGAGCAGGAACAGACCGGTATCTGGCTGCGCGACAGGGGCATGACCCTGGTCAATGACTGGCTGACCCAGGGCCGCGAGTTCAATGCCGTGCTGGCCAACAACGACGAAATGGCGATCGGGGCATCCATGGCGCTGAAGTCGGCAGGTACCAAGCCCGGCACGGTCTTGATCGCCGGGGTCGATGGCACGCCGGACGGTCTCAACGCAATCACCAAGGGCGACATGGCTGCCTCGGCGTTCCAGGACGCCAAGGGCCAGGCCGTGGGCTCGGTGGAAGCGGCGCGCAAGATGGCCAGGCACGAGCCGGTGGAGCAGAACGTGGTGATCCCGTTCAAGCTCATCACCCCGGACAACGTCAAAGACTTCAAGTAGCCCTGAACTCACAACCCTAAGCTCGCAGGGCGGTCACGGCCACCCTGCAGATGGAGTACCTCCCTATGCTCGCTCACGCCACTGCCTCGCCGCCGCCGGGTATCCAGCCGCTGGCGCAGGACGAACCCTACCTGCTGGAAATTCTCAACATCAGCAAAGGCTTTCCCGGCGTCGTGGCCCTGGACGATGTGCAACTGCGGGTGCGCCCCGGCACGGTGCTGGCGCTGATGGGCGAGAACGGTGCGGGCAAGTCGACGCTGATGAAAATCATCGCCGGCATCTATCAGCCCGACGCCGGCGAAATCCGCCTGCGGGGCAAGCCGATCACCTTCGAGACGCCGCTGGCGGCGCAGAAGGCCGGGATTGCGATGATCCACCAGGAACTCAACCTGATGCCGCACATGAGCATCGCCGAAAATATCTGGATCGGCCGTGAGCAGCTCAACAGCCTGCACATGGTCAATCACCGCGAAATGCACCGCTGCACCGCCGACCTGCTGGCGCGCCTGCGCATCAACCTCGACCCGCAAGAACAGGTCGGCAACCTGAGCATCGCCGAACGGCAGATGGTCGAGATCGCCAAGGCCGTTTCCTATGACTCCGATATCCTGATCATGGATGAACCGACGTCGGCGATTACCGAAAAGGAAGTCGCCCACCTGTTTTCGATCATTGCCGACCTCAAGTCCCAGGGCAAAGGCATCGTCTACATCACGCATAAAATGAACGAAGTGTTTGCCATCGCCGATGAAGTGGCGGTATTTCGCGACGGCCAGTACATCGGCCTGCAGCGCGCCGACAGCATGGACAGCGACAGCCTGATCTCGATGATGGTCGGCCGTGAGCTGAGCCAGTTGTTCCCGGTGCGTGAGACGCCGATTGGCGACTTGTTGCTGTCGGTGCGTGACCTGAGCCTGGACGGCGTGTTCAAGGACGTTTCATTCGACCTGCACGCCGGTGAAATCCTCGGCATCGCCGGGCTGATGGGCTCGGGCCGCACCAACGTCGCGGAAACCATTTTCGGCATCACCCCCAGCAGCAGCGGGCAGATCACCCTGGACGGCCAGCCGGTGCGCATCAGCGACCCGCACATGGCCATCGCGAGAAGGGCTTCGCGCTGCTGACCGAGGACCGCAAGCTCAGCGGCCTGTTCCCGTGCCTGTCGGTGCTGGAAAACATGGAGATGGCGGTGCTGCCGCACTATTCGGGCAACGGTTTCATCCAGCAGAAGGCCCTGCGCGCCTTGTGCGAGGACATGTGCAAGAAACTGCGGGTGAAAACCCCCTCGCTGGAACAGTGCATCGATACCCTGTCCGGCGGTAACCAGCAGAAGGCGCTGTTGGCGCGCTGGCTGATGACCAACCCGCGCCTGTTGATCCTCGATGAACCGACCCGGGGCATCGACGTGGGCGCCAAGGCCGAGATTTATCGCCTGATCGCCTTTCTCGCCAGCGAAGGCATGGCGGTGATCATGATTTCCTCGGAACTGCCCGAAGTGCTCGGCATGAGCGACCGGGTGATGGTGATGCACGAAGGCGAACTGATGGGCACCCTGGATCGCGCGGATGCCACCCAGGAAAAAGTCATGCAATTGGCCTCCGGTATGACCGCAGTCCACTGACTCCAGAATAAGAAGGTGATGGGTTATGAATGCAATAACAGATAACAAGCCGGCCACGGCACCGGTCAAGAACCGTCGACGCATGCCCACCGAATTGAGCATCTTCCTGGTGCTGATCGGCATCGGCCTGGTGTTTGAAGTGTTCGGCTGGATCGTGCGCGACCAGAGCTTTTTGATGAACTCCCAGCGGCTGGTGCTGATGATCCTGCAGGTGTCGATCATCGGCTTGCTGGCCATCGGCGTGACCCAGGTGATCATCACCACCGGGATCGACCTGTCGTCCGGCTCGGTGTTGGCGTTGTCTGCGATGATCGCCGCCAGTTTGGCGCAGACGTCCGATTTTTCCCGGGCGGTGTTTCCGTCCCTGACCGACTTGCCGGTATGGATCCCGGTGGCGATAGGCCTGGGTGTGGGCCTGCTGGCGGGGGCGATCAACGGCAGTATTATTGCGGTCACCGGGATTCCGCCGTTCATTGCGACCCTGGGCATGATGGTGTCGGCCCGTGGTTTGGCGCGTTACTACACCGAAGGCCAGCCGGTGAGCATGCTCTCGGACTCGTACACGGCCATCGGTCATGGCGCGATGCCGGTGATCATCTTTCTGGTGGTGGCGGTGATCTTCCACATCGCCCTGCGTTACACCAAGTACGGCAAGTACACCTATGCCATCGGCGGCAACATGCAGGCGGCGCGCACCTCAGGGATCAACGTCAAGCGTCACCTGATCATCGTCTACAGCATCGCCGGCCTGCTGGCGGGCCTGGCGGGCGTGGTGGCTTCGGCCCGCGCCGCGACCGGGCAGGCGGGCATGGGCATGTCCTATGAACTGGATGCGATCGCCGCGGCGGTCATCGGAGGCACCAGCCTGGCGGGCGGGGTAGGGCGCATCACCGGCACCGTGATCGGCGCGCTGATTCTCGGCGTCATGGCCAGCGGCTTTACCTTCGTCGGGGTCGATGCGTATATCCAGGACATCATCAAGGGGCTGATCATCGTGGTGGCGGTGGTGATCGACCAATACCGCAACAAACGCAAGCTCAAGCGCTGAGCCTGTCTCGAGGACAACGCCCATCAAATGTGGGAGGGGGCAAGCCCCCTCCCACATTTTTAGTTCTATGCCGTCCTTATCAACCGTTTGTCTTCTATATAGCTCCATAAACTTGAATTTCTTGCTATAAACGCACTCCGATGACCGTTCGCCAAGCCCGTCCTGGTGCTTTTGGGGGTTGATCGGGAAAAAATGCCTGTCATTTCAGTTGCTGCGCCTTCAAGTCGGCCTTAGACTGCCGCCCCTCGTAAATTGAGTGCCGGGTGGCGCTTGGAATGGATGGCGCCTTTCCGAGACCTGCAGAGGTCGGCCGGAACGCTCCCTTATTCGCCTTAATGCACGTATTTTTTATAGAGAAATCAATGACAAAGGAAAAGTTGCTGGCCATGCCGGCGGATGACTACATGAATGCCGAACAGCACGCTTTTTTCGAGAAGTTGCTGCAAGACATGAAAGTGGAACACCACGAGCGCATTGAACAGAACCGTATCGCCATTGAAAGCCTGGATACCCCGGCCGATCCGGCCGACGCTGCTTCCGTGGAAGAAGAGCGCACCTGGCTGGTCAATGCCATCGACCGCGACCAGCGCATGTTGCCGCAGCTGGAACGTGCCCTGGAACGCATCAAGGAAGATTCCTTTGGCTGGTGTGATGACAGTGGCGAGCCTATCGGCCTCAAACGCCTGCTGATCAGCCCGACCACCAAATACTGTATCGAAGCGCAAGAGCGCCACGAGCAGATCGACAAGCACCAGCGTCAAGCCTGACGCGGCGCACGGGGGCCGTATCATCGGCCCCCCGGAGAGTTTTCCGTTACACCCCCTTTATTGATCTGCTGCAAGCGCCTGTACTAAAGGCCCATGGATAATGGCCCGATAGTGGCGTTTAATGCAGACACAATAACGACAAGCAGTGGGGTAACGACAATGGCTGGAGACGGATCTCTGATGGGCGCAGCAGTACCACCGCAACCGGTGGTGCGGGTGTTGCCCGGCTGGCTGATACCGCTCGCGCAGAGTACCGTCCTGGTGCTGCTACTGCTGGGTCTGGCCTTTGCCCGCTTGCCGATTTACCTGTGCCTGCCGCTGGCCTTGCTGGTGATCTGGCTGCCCCGCCTGAGACCCTCCAAGCCTTCTGTGATGCACGCTGCGGCCAGCGATGCAATTGGCGAGCTGACGCGCGACCTGTCCTACACCACCAGCCATAATGCACTCTCCGCTGCGGGCGTGGCCTATTCGGTCAAACAGCTGGCGGCGCGCCTGCAATCGCAGTTGAGCGCCTCCCAGCAAATCGTCAGCAGCGCGCAGGTGATGATCGGCACCGAACAGGTCACTTCACAGCTCAGCCGTCAGGCCCTGGGCGCGGCGAGCCAGGCCCATCAGCGCAGCAGCGAAGGCCGTGAAGTGCTGGTGCAGTCGATCACCCGCATGCACCAGCTCAGCCAGCGTGCCGATGCCAGCCGCACGCTGATCGAAGCCTTGAGCCAGCGCAGCGAGGAAATTCAGCGCGTGACGCTGGTGATCCAATCCATCGCCAGCCAGACCAACCTGCTGGCGCTGAACGCGGCGATTGAAGCGGCGCGGGCCGGCGAGCATGGGCGCGGGTTTGCGGTGGTCGCCGATGAAGTGCGCGGCCTCGCCGGACGTACGGCCACGGCCACGGATGAAGTCGGGGTGATGGTCGCCGATATCCAGCAGCGCACGGCCCAGGTGGTGGAGCAGATTCGCCAGCTGTCGGCGGACCTGCACACCGGTGTAGAACAAGTGGAAGATGCCGGCCAACACCTGGCGAGCATCGCCGGCCTGGCGGCGGATGTGGAACAGCAGGTCAGTGAAATAGCCCACGGCACCGACACCAACCGCACCCAACTCGACAGCCTGTTCCACGCCGTGGAGCAAATGCGCAGTGACCTTGCAATCAGCGATGAGCAAACCCGCCAGCTCGCCGACGCCGCCGTGCAGATGGAAGGGCAGGCGGAAACCATCAGCGAGCGCCTGGCGCACGTCGGCCTGGATGACTATCACCAGCGCATCTACGACCTGGCTCGCGAAGGCGCCAGGCGCATCGGCGAACAGTTCGAGGCGGATGTGCTGCACAACCGGATCAGTCTGGAAGATCTGTTCGACCGAACCTACACGCCGATCCCAAATACCCACCCGAGTAAATATAAAACACGTTTTGACGCCTACACCGACCAGGTATTACCCGCCATCCAAGAGGCACTGTTGCCGCTTCATGAGGGTTTGGTGTTTGCTATTGCCTGTACGCCTCAGGGCTACGTGCCGACGCATAACAAAGCGTTTTCCCACGCATTGAGCGGTGATGCGCAGGTGGACGCGGTGCAGAACCGTACCAAGCGCAAATTTGATGACCGTACCGGCATACGCTGCGGTAGCCATCAACAAGCCATGTTGCTGCAGACCTACACGCGCGATACCGGCGAGCTGATGCACGACCTGTCAGTGCCGATCATCGTCCGCGGGCGGCATTGGGGTGGCTTGCGCCTGGGCTACAAGCCGCAAGGCGCCAGTTCCCGCTAGCAGCAAGCGCGCTCCTGCGGGAGGAGCGGGCGTGCTGTCAGTGCGTTTGAATCAAGCGACGGGAGACTCATGCAGCAAGGCATTGAGGTCATCGACCGCAGGTGCCCATTCGGCATCGACATGCAGTTGTTCCTTGAGGAAATTCGCCTGTTGCTCGCTCCAGAAGGGCGCGTCGATGAGTTTCACGTCATCCGGCAGACGGTGCTCGGCGGTGAAGCGTTCGATGCCTTCCTGAGTGGAATCCAGGCCTAACTGGTCGAAGAGGGTTTCAAGTGTCGGGGTCGTGGTGTCCATAATATTCTCCATGCGGGCTGATCATCGTTCTGCATGTGAGGGGTATGGTGCGCCAGAGTTCTATTGGATTGTCACGAATTGAGTGCACCTGAATCCACGGCGGCTTTCAGGGCCTTGGCGGCGTCTCTGCCTGCAATGGCGGCAGCGTCGACGGTTTTGAACCAGCGGTCTTTTTCGACCTGATGGGCTGTTACTGTGGTCAACGGCGGTTTGGCCCGCATGAAGATCACCGCTTGAAACTCACCGTCCACTTCCCTGGCATCGCCATGGATAAAAAATTCGCCAATATCAAATTCCGTCACGTATAGCCTTCCCTTCGAGGTAACTGCACTGATGAAACCTGACCCGCAGGGGGCAAACTTCA
This sequence comes from Pseudomonas sp. 37 R 15, assembly GCF_900004865.1. Classification (NCBI taxonomy): domain Bacteria; kingdom Pseudomonadati; phylum Pseudomonadota; class Gammaproteobacteria; order Pseudomonadales; family Pseudomonadaceae; genus Pseudomonas; species Pseudomonas sp. 37 R 15. The sequence continues at coordinate 93,825 of NZ_CVTV01000055.1, forward strand.
AGGACGGGTCAGTATGGCAGTTGTTGAAGGGCCGCTGTGCAGTAAAGTGTGCAGTAAAGTCAGCCAGCTGACGAAACGAGTGTGCCGTGCAAGCTGTACAGGTTGGCTTCCAGCGCTTTTGCCAGTGCACAGGCCTTGCTGTGATCGCTGCGAAAGCCTTTTATCCTGCCGCTGGTCACTTCCTGGATATGAAAAAAGTTTCTTCCAGCCGGCAGCACTCGATAAAGCACGCAATGGGAGTACCCATCGGGCGTAGGTAAGCAGTAGTATTGGTGTTCTTCTGGACATGATGAACGAGTGTGAAAAGACGCTGTGTCGTGTTGACGTCGTTGCATGCTCAGCTCCTGTCGATTGACCTGGTTGATATCAGCGCCACGGTTCGGCTGGTTTTGACCGGTGTTGCTGTTTTAGTATTGTCGTCGGCAACGCGCGCCTGGTTCCATGCCCGGGTATTTTCTTTTGTGATGCGTGTCGGAAAACTGTGTTTTTAACCGGGTTATTCTCTGAAGTTGTTCGACTCGTATTCTCGGGTCGTTGAACCTGTGATTTGCTGTGTCGCCGGATGACCTCGCACAAGGGCCACCGCGGCTGTCTGTACGGGTCTTATGGTTGTCTTCAGGTTTTTAACGAGTCTGTCTTTCGTGCCGTAACGGCCGTTTTTTTGTGCTGCCCGCTCAAGCGGTCAGTGCTTTATCGATGTGGGGGCGTTTCCTTGGCAGTCAGTAATCTGGATATGCACGCGTTATTCGTGCTGGGTGATTTACGCGCAAAGTTGGTCAAGCAGTTTCAATCTCGTTTTGTCTACGTTACCGAACAGACCCCGGAAGGTATCTACATCGCCGAGATCGATACCGAAGCGGCGTTGGTCGTGGACGACAAGCCACGCCTGGAACTCAAGGTAGGCGATCATTTTCGCGCGGCGGTATTGCCCAGCCGTGAAGGTGGCAAGTTTGAACTGAAGTTTCGCGATATCAAGTTGACCGTGTATGGCTTGGGCGACTACGCCTTTGTGTCTTCGGCCGAAGGCGAAGGCATTGTGTTCAAGGAAGGCCACAGCGTCATGCTGGTATTTGCCGCCAAGGAACAACTGCAGGAAGGCCTGACCAAAACCCTCAAGGCCGTCACCGGCAAGGCCGCCAAGTGGCGCAAGGGCGAACTGGTAACGTTCAAGGCCAGTGAATAAGCGCAAACACGGCGAACTTCCTTTATCTCCCGGAACCTCTACTACAGTTGAGTTGACTTAACTACTAGAGAGGCTTCGCGCATAGCAGCAAAGCCGTCCGCTGATGGCTGCGATAGTGCGAGGTGCGAAGGGATGAAAGGATTGAGAACGCTGTTGGCTGCATCGCTGACGAGCCTGGGCCTGTCCATGGCGTCAGTGCCGGCATCGGCCGCCCAGGCGCCGGTGCACTTTGCCGACCTGAACTGGGAAAGCGGCAGCCTGATCACCGAGGTACTGCGGTTCATTGTCGAGAAGGGCTACGGCTTGCCCACCGACACCTTGCCCGGTACCACGATCACCCTGGAAACCGCCCTGGCCAAGAACGACATTCAGGTGATCGGTGAAGAGTGGGCGGGCCGCAGTCCGGTCTGGGTCAAGGCCGAGGCTGAAGGCAAGGTGGTAGGCCTGGGCGATACGGTCAAGGGCGCCACCGAGGGCTGGTGGGTGCCGGAGTACGTGGTCAAGGGTGATCCGGCCAAGGGTATCAAGCCGCTGGCCCCTGACTTGAAAAGCGTGCAAGACCTGGCGCGCTACAAGGATGTGTTCAAAGACCCGGAATCACCGGACAAGGGGCGTTTTCTCAATAGCCCCATCGGCTGGACCTCGGAAGTGGTCAACAGGCAAAAGCTCAAGGCCTACGGCCTGGACGACAGTTACGTGAACTTTCGCAGCGGCTCGGGGGCCGCACTGGATGCCGAGATTGCCTCTTCAATACGCCGGGGCAAGCCGGTGCTGTTCTATTACTGGTCACCGACGCCATTAATGGGCCGCTATCAGCTGATTCAATTGCAAGAGCCGCCGTTCGACGCGCAGGCCTGGAAGACGCTGACGGATGCGGATAATCCTGATCCCAAGCCGACGCGGTCGCTGGCGTCGAAGTTGAGCATCGGGGTGTCCACGCCGTTCCAGAAAGAGCATCCGCAGATTACGCAGTTTTTCGAGAAGGTTGAGTTTCCTATCGAGCCGCTTAACCAGGCGTTGGCGAAAATGAGTGAGAACCATACGCCGCCTCGGGACGTGGCCCTGGCGTTTCTCAAGGCTCATCCCGAGGTGTGGAAGGCGTGGTTGACGGAGGATGTGGCACTCAAGGTTGAGTCGGCCCTGAAGTGATCGACAGTGTCGCTGCCTGATGGAACTCAAAATGTGGGAGGGGGGCTTGTCCCGTGACGGCCGGACAGCCTATAGCTATCTGACTGATGCTCCACAATCCAAATGTGGGAGGGGGCTTGCCCCCGATGGCGGCCTCCCAACCGACAGCTACCCACTGACACGCCTCGGTTCAAGGTGGGAGGGGGCTTGCCTCCCGATGGCGGCCTCCGGGCCGACCAGGACGCTGGATCAGACCGAGTACATATCCGTTTCTGCGGTCACGGCCACCATGGGTTCCGCTTTTACAGCGGGTCACTTTTGGAAAAGAGCCCCAAAAGTAACCAAAAAGGCTCTTGCCCCACCACTCGGCACCTCGCCTAGGCTCGGTGTGCCCGAACGCAGGCTTGAATCCGTGGGCCGCCGCAATGGGCCATCCCTGGCCCAGTGCGGCTAACCCGGCGTCCTGCCGGGTTACCCACGGATTCAAGCCTGCGTTCGGCCAGCGTGGTTTAACGGGGCGCTTGAGATCAAGATCAAGAGCGACTCGCTTCGCATCGTGGTTACCGTTGGCTGCACGGTCTCAAAAGTTGTGTAGGTACCTATGCCCCGATAGCAGTCAGCCACATACCGATGTGCAAGCTGACACACTGCAATCGGGGGCAAGCCCCCTCCCACATTTTTTGCGTTTGCTCCCGTGACGGCCGTACAGCCTATAGCTATCTGACTGATGCACTGCAATCCAAATGTGGGAGGGGGCTTGCCCCCGATGGCGGCCTCTGGGCCGACCAGGATGCTGGGTCAGACCGAGTACATATCTGTTTCTGCGGTAACGGCTGCTATGGGTTCCGCCCTGACTGCGGCCTACGGATTCAAGCCTGCGCTCGGCCAGGGTGGTTTAGCGGGGCGCCTAAGATCAAGAGCGACTCGCTTCGCATTGTGGTTACCGTCGGCTGCTACGGTCTGGAAAGTTGTGTAGGTACCTAAGCTCCGATAGCGGTCAGCCAGACACGGATGTGCAAGCTGACACACTGCAATCGGGGGCAAGCCCCTCCCACATTTTTTGCGTTTGAGCTTCAGAATGCGGTTTGTACGGCCACCTCGAACGTTCGCGGTGAGCCGAGGTAATACGCCGGTGATACGTGGGCGAATTCGGCATACACCTCATTGGTGAGGTTGCGCACCCGGCCGGTTATCGAGGTATGTGTGTCCACTTTATAGCGCAGAAAACTGCCAAACAGCGTGTAGGCCGGCACCGTCTGGGTGTTGGCATTGTCGGCATACACCTGGGCGACATAGCGCGCGTCCACACCGCCTTGCCAGTCCTCGGAGAAGTCATAGGTCAGCCATAGATTGCCCACGCGCCTGGGCACGTTGGTCGGCGTATTGCCTTTACGCGACACCACCGCGCCGCTGGCGGTTTTCTCGTTGAAATCATCGTATTGCGCGTCCACCCAGGCTAAGTTGCCTTCAGCCAGCAGGCTGGGCGTTATGCGCAGCGAACTGGCCAGCTCGATGCCCCTGGATGATTGCGCATCCACGGGAACGCTGCGGGTGGGGTCCAGTGGGTCGGTTACCGCAAAGTCTTTGCGCTCGATCCTGTAGGCGGCAAGCGTGGCGGCGCCGCGGCCCTCGAGGTAGTCGAACTTGCTGCCTATTTCCCATTGCTTGCCGGTGGAGACGTCGAACACCTGAGTCGTGGTGCTCGGCTGTTCGGCGGCGGTGCTGTATTGCACGTAGATGTTGGCGGAGGGCATGAACTGATAGGTCAAACCCACGCGCCCGGTCACCGGTTCCCAGCTGCGCTTCAGGTGCCTTGGGTTGGCGGCGGTGACCGTCCTATGGTTGGTCACGTCCAGGTCGATGGCGTCATAGCGCAGGCCAGTGAGCAGCGACAACGTGTCGGTCAAGCCCAGGCGGTTTTCCACGAACAGCGCTTTTGTGGTCACGGCACTGGTCTTGTCTTTGACGAAACCGGGCCGGGTGCCCGGTATGTCGTAGAAGTGGCCGGGCTGATAGCCGTGCGGGTCGACTGTGCTGTTGCCCGGCACGTTCAAGGGGCTGTTGGTGGTGCTGTTGACCTTGTATTCCAACCCTGCGGACCACGTGGTGGCCAGGCCGAAGACAGCGTCCTCATGGCGCAGCTCGAACTGGTTGCCGTTCTGCTGACCCTGATGCCGTACCTGATAGGCGGTGGCGCGGTTCACCGCGCTGTTGTCGGCGTTGTACTGGTAGGTCTCCAGGTTGCGGTAATCGCGCTGGCTGTCGAGGTGGTAGAGGGTGTTTTTCAGGGTGGTGCTGTCGCTGATCCGGTAGTCAATGATCGAGCGTGCCCAGCGTGTGCGCTGCTCATAGCGACCGTCCGCGACGTTGTAGTTGTTGAAGCGGTTGTGCCTGTCGATCTTCAGTTCGCCGGCCTTGGGGTTGAGCACGGGAGTACCCCAGTAGGGGCTGTCTTCGTGCTCGTCCTGATATTCCAGGGCCAGGGTATGAGACAGGTCCGGAGTCAGGTCGCTGAGCAGGGAAAACGCCACGCTCCAGGCCTCGCGCTGGTCGCGGTCGATATAGCTGTGCTGGGTGTTGCGGCTCACATCCAGGCGTGCGTAATGCTGCACGTCGGCGCTCGGCTCGGTGAGCGCCTGGTTGAGGCCCAACGCCAGGCCGGCGGTGTCATGGCTGCCATACGTCAACTGCCCTTGGACGGCGTGTTCCTCACGGCTGGCCAGTTTAGTCACGTAGTTCAACGAACCGCCTACGGAGCCTGCGCCATTGATCAGGGAGGAGGGGCCGCCGACCAGTTCGACACGGTCGTAGATCCACGCATCCACCGGCCGCGCCAGGCCGGTGGCGACGTTGATACCGTTGAACATCTGGGTGATCTGGCTGCTGGTGAATCCGCGGTATGAGACGAATCCCCCAAAGCCCGGTGGCGCGCTGGCGTTGACGCCGGGCAAGGTATTGGCCGCATCGCGAAAAGTCTTGGCGCCATGGCGCTCGATATCGTTGCGCGTGGCGACGGCCACCGACGCCGGGGTTTGGCGCATGCTCAACCCCAGCCGCGACGCCATGCCGCTGGATTGATCCAGTGTCAGGCCGGAGTCACGGGTTTGTTCGCCTTCGATGGTGGTCGGGGCCAGCTCAAGGGCTGGGGCGTAAACAGGCAGGCAGCCGCACAGGCCCGCCAGCAAGGGTAAATGTTTCATGGTTGAATCCTGAAAACTTGGCGTGAAAACAACGCACGACCGCGCGTATTTCCGGATGGAAACAGGGGGCTGTGCAGAGGGACAGCGCAGGGATCAGGCAGCGGCGGGCGGCGCGCGCGGGTTGGCCGTGGGCCAGGTGAAGCGGGCAGGAATGTCAGCGGCGAGGACAATCGCCGCAGGCGGGGCGTGTGGCTGCGGCAACACCGCCACATTCAGGTGACTGCTGAGCGCGGGGCCCATGCCGCCGGTGGAACACAGTGGGCAACCGAACGCCTTGGCCAGTGTCGGCAGGTTGTCGCCGGTAGAGTCTGATTGCACGGGCGCCTGGGTGCGCGGGTCGACCGTACAGAACTGACCGCTGATGCCGTTGAGCTGCATCCCGACCATCTGCCCGTGCCCGATGCTGCAGGCGAACACATTGAACAGGACGCAGCAATACAGCATCCAGGCAATGAGCGAGCGGTCGGTACGAGCAAGTTTCATGGGGCGGCACTTTAACATCAGCTGCCGACGAAATACCTGCAAAAAATATCCGGGCGTCTATGCTCATTCCCACCATTTCTGGGAGCGCCCGCCATGAGCTTCGTCATTGCGCGCTGGATCGTCGGGATTTTCACCTGCATCAGCATGGTGCATTTGTACTGGGCCGCTGGCGGCAAACTCGGCAGCCTGGCCGCCATACCGCAATTGCCGGGCGAATTCGCCAGCGGGCCAAGGCCGGCTTTCAAGCCCTCGGCGCTGGGTACGTTCCTGGTGGCGATGGGACTGGTGGCGATTGCGCTGCTGGTCTGCCTGCGCGCCGGACTGTATTTTTCGCCAGTGTCCCATGGGGCGCTGCAATGGGGGATCAGCGCCGTTGCCGTGGTGATGTTTGCCAGGGCGATCGGCGATTCGGAGCTGGTGGGTTTTTTCAAGAAGGTGGTGGGCTCAAGGTTCGCCAGGTTGGATACCTACTTTTATTCGCCGCTGTGCCTGGCGTTGGGCGCCGGCTTACTGGTAGTGGCATGGGCATGAGATAAGGCAATCTGATGGCCCCTTTGTAACAAAATCCTCGCCAGAATCGCTTTTATTTTCAGGTGGTTAGGTGAGGAAGCCAATGCGCACTGTGGGAATCATGCTGGTTGCTTGTTCACTGGCCGGCGGCGCGGCAGCCGTGCAGGCCCGGGAGCTGCGCGAGGGCGACAAATATATGTGCAGCTGGGGCGCCGGCACGGCCGCCAGGGCCCAGGAACTCAAGCTTTCGGGGGTGTCGCTGTACGCCGCGCGGCAGAAGATCCAGACCCTCAAGTTCAACAAATCGTGGATGCGCATGATGGCCATGGGCATCACCGAGCAGACCTATGACAGCCACTCCCGGCTCAAGCCCGAGGCGATTCGCCAGAGTTTCTATCAGGATTGCCTGCGCTATAAAGTGGCGCGCAAATAAGCGCCAGTCGCAGGTTCCTGCGCAGCGGTTTACAAATCCACGACAAATGCCGTGTAAGTATTTGCATACAATCGCGTCCTTGATCGGGAGGCGTGTATGCACGTGCTTATTCGAGCGGCGACCGTCGACGACGTCGACACGCTCATTACAATCCGTACCTCTGTGGTGCAAAACCACCTGAGTGTCGAGCAGATGGCTGACTTGGGGATCACGCCGCAGGTGCTCACCGACACCCTGCGCACAGCCCCGTGCGCATGGGTCGCGGAAGTGGACGGCCAGGCGGCGGCCTTTTCCATGGTCGATCTGGAAGCTGGCGAGGTGTTCGCGATGTTCGTGCTACCCACCCACGAGAACCTCGGACTGGGCCGGCAGTTGATGGCGGCAGCCGAGGCCGCATTGTTCGAACATCACGACCGCGTGTACCTGGTCACCGATGGCCGCGATGAGATCCGCGCCAACGGGTTCTATCAGCGCCTGGGCTGGCTGAAGGCTGGCGGCGCAGACGGTGACGACGTTCGCTACGAAAAGCACAGGGCGCGCTGATCCTATGCGCGCCCCGGACCCCGAGCCATCCAACAGCTTGCGCAACTTCGTGGTAGGCGTGCTGGGGGTTGCGGCGTTGCTGGGTTTCTATTTCGTACACCTCAACGCCGAGGCAGACCGCCAGCGTGAAGAAGCCGCCGGGCAGTTGGCATTGTGCCTTCATCTGAAGCGGGTCGCCGGTGCGGCCGCCTCAGGCCCTGTCGAACTTGGCGAGGCGTGCAGGCAATTGAACCTGGAGTTTTTGAAAAGTGTGAAAGTGGAATAATGAATAACCTTTATTTATAAGTGGATTAAGTTCGCTGCCGGATCTCAAACTTGCACCAAAAAGTGGCGTAAATAGCCCTCTTACCTTAAAAAACATGTGGTTATTGAACGACTTACGACGGTTTGATCCGACGAAAGGAATAAAATAATCTTGTGAGCCGATTTTGCAGTCGCTACTATAGCCGTGCGTTCACCTCCCACGGTTTATGCATTTTTAAATCCCAAGTTTCCATCAGCTACTTGGGTTTTTTTTTGCCTTGAGTTTGATCCCGGTACCGCAGTGTCGGCGCAGCTCGCCCGGCAGACCGCCGCCTCAGAGGCGGCGCAGAAAGGACTTGACGATATGCCGTGTGGCGTCGGTGGTGTCCAATTCGTCGAGGGTTCCGTAGGCGTACCATTGGCATTCGACGATCTCGTTGCACGGCCGTGCCTCGTCGATATTCACGACCGAGGCTTCAAACACATGGTGCAGAGTGTCGCGGGCCTTCAGCTCCTGCAAGTACAGCAGGCCGTCCACGTTCAACCCCGTCTCTTCTTCCAGCTCGCGTTCCGCCGCGCCCACCGGGCGTTCGCCACGCTCTACCTTGCCGCCCGGCAATGCCCACTTCGATCTGGCCTTGCGCACGAAAAGGATGTGCCCTTCGTGTTCGCAGATGACGGTGGCCCGTATTTTCATCGTCTATACCTTTTACGGGATGTTTGTCATAAAAGTGTAATGCAATTGTCATGCTAACGGGTTATGGCGCGCGAGGCCGTGTATGTGGATACTGCCCGATTGACGTCAATGAACGAGGAGAGCAGATGAGCACCGTACGTTGGGGCATGATCGGCTGTGGCAGTGTGACCGAATTGAAGAGTGGACCCGCTTTCTACAAAGCGCCAGGTTCGGCACTGGTAGCCGTGATGGGACGCCGTGAGGAAGCCGTGCGCGATTATGCGACACGTCATGGCATTGCCCGCTTTTACACAGATGCCCAGGCCCTGATTGACGATCCCGAAGTGGACGCGGTGTACATCGCCACGCCACCCGACAGCCACCTCGAATACAGCTTGATGGTGGCTGCGGCAGGCAAGCATTGCTGCGTCGAAAAGCCCATGTCGTTGAACGCCGAACAGAGTGCGCTGATGCAGCGCACCTTCGAGCGCGCCGGGCTGCATCTGTTCGTCTCCTACTATCGACGCTCACTGCCGCGCTTCCAGCAAGTGCGCACCTGGTTGCAGGACGGTCGTATCGGCGAGTTGCGCCACCTGACCTGGACCCTGTGCAAGCCTGCGGCGCCGACAGACACTAACCCGGCCAACTGGCGCACGGATCCAGCGATTGCCGGCGGTGGTTATTTTGCCGACCTGGCCAGCCACGGCTTTGACCTGTTCCAGTACCTGGCGGGCGATATCGTCGAGGTCTGCGGCTTTACCGCGCGGCAGGCCGGGCGCTATGCGGCGGAGGACGCGGTGACGGCCTGCTGGACCTTCGCCAGTGGCGCGTTGGGCATGGGCTGCTGGAACTTTGTCGCAGACCGTCGCGAAGACCGGGTCGAGCTGATCGGCAGCCGTGGGCGCATCACCTTTGCGGTATTCGAAGACCAGCCGTTGCGCCTCGAAGGGGAGACCGACGCGGTGCTGGAGGTGCCTTGCCATGCGCACATCCAATGGCACCACGTCCTGGCGATGAATGCCCATATCCGCGGCGATGCCAAGCACCCTTCGCTGGCGATCGAGGCGTTGAAAACCGATCGAATCCTGGACAAGGTGCTACAACGTTATTCCCACCATCCTTGATCGTCGCGATAGCGTGGTGCTTCACTTTTATTGAAGGATATCGCGATGAAATACTGGATGGTGTTGTGGCTGCTGATCGTCACCGGCGCGACGGCGGCGCCGCGCAGCCAAGGGCAGGCAGGCGACTTTGATTTCTATGTGCTGTCGTTGTCATGGTCGCCGACGTTTTGCCTGACGCACCCGGACAATGAACAGTGTTCGGGCAAGGGCTACGGGTTTGTCCTGCATGGACTGTGGCCGCAGTATGCGCGCGGGGGGTGGCCTGCATCCTGCGCACCTCACTCGCAATTGACCGCTGAGGAAATGGACAAGGGGGCGACGCTGTTTCCCACCCGTGCCCTGCTCAAGCATGAATGGGCCAAGCACGGCACCTGCAGTGGGCTGGTGCCGCTTCAATACCTGGAGAAATCCGACACGGCACTGGCGGCGGTTGTGATTCCGCAACAAATGCAGCCGTTCAATACGCCGCCGTCATTATCAGCCAACGAGATCGAGGCGCTGTTTCGCGAAAGCAACCCACGCATGGGCAGCCACGGCATGGCCGTCATCTGCAAAGGCAAAGTGCTGTCTGAGGTGCGGGTATGCCTGACCAAGGACCTGGCCTTTGCCGGTTGCCCGCGCAGCGTGAAAAGCCAGTGCCGGGGTGGCGATATTCGCATCCCCACCCAGCGCTGAGCAGGTGTTAACCCAGATCAAGAATAACGGCGTTTTTCAAGGCTGCATCGCTATCCGATAGCGCTCATCGAAATCGTCTGCCAACTGTGCAAGGGTCACATCGCCCAGGCGCTTCAAAAGCAGGGCCTGGGCCTGTGCGAATGCGTCCGTCAATGCCGCGTTGACGGCCTGTTCGACCAGGCATTGCGGGTGGTCGGTGGACAGGCCGATGGCAAAGATCGACGGCGTACCCAGGGCGTTGTGAATCTCCAGCAAGGTGATTTCACTCAAGGGCTTGCCCAGGGTCCAGCCGCCCTGATGGCCCTTTTCCGAGCATACGTAACCCTTGTCCTTGAGCAGGCCGAGCGTGCGCCGCACCACCACAGGGTTAGTGCCAAGCATCTGGGCAATGGTCTGCGATGTGGCTCGTTGTTCATGGCGTCCCATGTGGATCAATACGTGCAGCATGCGCGAAAGCCGGGTGTCGTTTCTCATCCAGTAATCCCTAATCGATTCTGCGTGAAGTATCGTCCGTAACCTGAAAAGTTGCGAGATGCTTGACGCGCTAATTTCATGTAACTTATGGTGTGCCATGAAAGCGCGGAGACAATCTGCCGCGCGAAATGCGAGGGTGGCTTCATGGTGCATGACGTGATTATCGTGGGCGGCAGCTATGCTGGCCTGTCTGCGGGCCTGCAACTGGCGCGGGCGCGACGCACAGTGCTGGTGATCGATGCGGGGCAGCGGCGCAATCGGTTTGCGGCGACGTCCCATGGCTTTCTCGGCCAGGACGGGCAGGCGCCGGAGGCCATCGCCGCCGAGGGTCGCAGCCAGTTGATGGAATACCCGAGCGTGACCTGGGTGCAGGACTTTGTCAGGGTGGCCAATGCACAGCCCCACGGATTCAGCGTGCATACTGAATGCAGCGGTGAGTTCAAGGCCAAACGTTTGATCCTGGCCACCGGCGTGGTGGACGAGTTACCCGCCATTGAGGGCTTGGCAGAGCGCTGGGGCACGCGCGTGTTTCACTGCCCTTATTGCCATGGCTACGAGCTGGACCAAGGCCGAATAGGCGTATTGGCCACGTCTGCCCTGGCGATGCATCACGCGCTGATGTTGCCGGATTGGGGCGCTACCACCTTGTTCACCGACGGTGTATTCACCCCGGATGCCGAGCAACAGGCGCAGCTGCAGCGGCGTGGGGTGAGCGTGGAAAGTGGCCGCGTACGCCGCATCCAGGGTGAGCGCGCCGACCTGCAATTGCACGACGGCCGGGTATTCGCCCTCGACGGGATCTTCACGATGTCGCGCACCCACATCAGCGCCTTGGCGCAGCAACTGGGATGTGAGCTGGCCGAGGGTCCCACCGGGCCTTACCTGCACACCAACGAAACCCGCCAGACCTCCGTGGCCGGTGTGTTCGCCTGTGGCGATACCTCCCTGGCCGCCGGCTCCGTGGCCCTGGCCGTCGCCGAGGGCGTGCGCGCCGGCGTGGGGGCGCATTTTTCGTTGATCAGTCAAGGCTGAATGGGCGCGGTGCTACGAGGCAAAAGGTGATTTTGTTCAATACGCTGCACGTCTGTCCCTCTATGGTGATCCCGACTTCGTTTGGCATCACATAAGGAACTGCAATGAGCTTGACTCTTTCCATGGCCGCCTTCGCCCTGGCCACGTCCATCACGCCGGGACCGGTCAATGTGGTCGCCTTGAGTGCCGGTGCGCGTTTCGGTTTTGCCGCCAGTCAGAAGCATGTGCTTGGCGCGGCTGTCGGCTTCACGCTGCTGCTGGTATTGATCGGCCTGGGGTTGCACGAAGTACTGCTGCGCTGGCCGATCCTGACCCAACTGATCCAGTGGGGCGGGGTCGCATTCTTGCTGTACATGGCCTGGAAGCTCGCGATGGATGACGGGCAGTTGCACGCCGATGGCACCGCCACGGCGCCGTCGATGTTGTACGGCGCGATCATGCAGTGGCTCAACCCCAAAGCGTGGCTGGCCTGTGTGGCGGGGATGGGGCTGTTCGCGGCGGACGGCGAGGCGAGGCAGGTCTGGCTGTTCGCCAGCCTCTACCTGGTGATCTGCTACCTGTCGGTGGCGTGTTGGGCCTACGCCGGAACGTTTTTACGGCGCTACCTGCACAATCCCAAGGGTGTGAGAGTCTTCAACCGCTCCATGGCCGCGTTGCTGGTGGCCAGTGTGGGTTATTTGCTGATGGCTTGAGTGTTTCGCGGTATTGCCCCGGCGTGGCGGCAAAATGCTGTTTGAACGCACGCTGGAAATGCGCCTGGTCGGCAAACCCGGCGGCCAGGGCCACATCGGCGATCAGCTCGCCATTGCGCAGCTGAGTGCGGGCAAACTGAATGCGTCGGTTGACCAGAAACGCGTGGGGCGTCAGCCCGTAATACTGTTTGAAGGCGCGGATCAGGTAGGACGGCGACAGCTCGGCCGCGAGGCAAATGTCCTCCAGCTTCATGGCCTCGGTACAGTGTTCACGGATGTAGTCGGCGGCCCGCTCCAGCTTGTGATTGACCTCCCGCACGGGCGTGAGGGAAGGGTTCAGGCGCTGCTGCACTTCACTGAAGTAACCCACCAGCGCGCTCTGTTTGTGCAGCAGTTCGGCCCGCTCATCCACCAACAGTCGGTACAGCGCCAGCAAGCCGTTGTACAGCGACGTGTCGCGCGTATGGGGCGTGTTGAACGGACGGTAACCCTGGTCGGTGCTGAAACCCAGCTGATGCTGCAGGTCGGTCAGCCAGGGCGTGTCGAGATAGAGCATATGGTAGGACCAATGCTCGTTTTCGATGGGATTGCACGCATGCACGTCGCCGGGGTTCATCAACACCACGGTGCCGGTGCTGATCAGGAAGGTTTGTTCGCCATAGTGGTAATAGCTGCGCCCGCGGGTGATTGCGCCAATGGAAAAATGTTCATGGGCGTGGCGGGTGTAGGTGACCTTGCGTCCATCGGCAATGGTGCGCGCCTCGATGAACGGCAGCCGCTCGTCGCGCCAGAAACGCGGCGAGTGTGCAGGGTGAGCGGGGCTGTTCAACGACATGGCAATAGCTCCTGCCTGTTACGCGGGCACCAGAAAGGCCGCTTCCAGCAATTGCCGGGTATAGGGATGTTGCGGGTTGGCGAAAATCGTCCCGGCATCCCCTTGCTCCACGACCTGGCCCTGCTTGACCACCATCAACTGATGACTCAGCGCCTTGACCACCGCCAGGTCATGACTGATGAACAGGTAGGTCAGGTTGTACTTGGCCTGCAAACCGCGCAGCAGTTCCACCACCTGGCGTTGCACGGTACGGTCCAGCGCCGAGGTCGGTTCATCCAGCAGGATCAGGCGCGGTTTGAGCACCAGGGCGCGGGCGATGGCGATGCGCTGGCGCTGGCCACCGGAAAACTCATGGGGGTAGCGGTGCCGCGATTGCGGGTCCAGGCCGACCTCCTTGAGCGCGGCGATGATCGCGGCTTCCTGCTCGGCGGGCGTGCCCATCTTGTGAATGCGCAGCCCCTCGCCGACGATCTCGCTGACGCACATCCGCGGGCTCAGGCTGCCGAAAGGGTCTTGGAACACCACTTGCATTTCCCGGCGCAACGGGCGTACCTGTTGCTGGGTGAGGCGATCAAGCTGCTGGCCTTCGAAGCGAATCCCGCCCTGGCTGCCAATCAAGCGCAGGATCGCCAGGCCCAGGGTGGATTTGCCCGAGCCGCTTTCGCCGACGATGCCCAGGGTCTGACCCTGGGGCAGGCTGAAGTTGATGCCGTCCACGGCCTTGACGTAATCGACGGTGTTGCGCAAAAACCCTTTCTTGATCGGGAACCAGACTTTCAGGTCCTCCACTTCCAGCAGCGCTGGCCCGACGGCATTGCGGGCCGGCCCGCCGCTGGGTTCGGCCGCCAGCAATTCCTGGGTGTAAGGGTGTTGCGGCGCCTGGAACAGTGTCTCGCAGTCGGCCTGTTCGACGATGCAGCCCTGTTGCATCACGCACACACGGTGAGCGATGCGGCGGACCAGGTTCAGGTCGTGGCTGATCAGCAACAACGCCATGCCCAGGCGCGCCTGCAGCTCCTTGAGCAGTTCCAGGATCTTCAATTGCACCGTCACGTCGAGGGCGGTGGTCGGCTCATCGGCAATCAGCAGTTCCGGCTCGTTGGCCAGGGCCATGGCGATCATCACGCGCTGGCGCTGGCCTCCGGAGAGTTCGTGGGGCAGCGCCTTGAGGCGTTTGTGCGGCTCGGGGATGCCCACCAGTTCCAGCAGTTCCAGGGTGCGCTGGGTGGCGACCTTGCCGGTGAGGCCCTTGTGCAGGCCGAGCACTTCGTTGATCTGTTTTTCGATGCAGTGCAGCGGGTTCAGCGAGGTCATCGGTTCCTGGAAGATCATCGCGATGCGGTTGCCGCGAATATGCCGCAGGGGCTTTTCCTTGAGCGTCAGCAGGTCTTGCCCGGCGTAACTGATGGTGCCGGACGGGTGCCGCGCCAAAGGGTAGGGCAAGAGGCGCAGGATCGAATGCGCCGTCACCGATTTGCCGGAGCCGCTTTCGCCGACCAGGGCCAGGGTCTCGCCGCGCTTGATATCGAAGCTGACGTGATTGACCACGCGATGCTGATGCTCGCCCGTGACGAACTCGACACTGAGGTCGCGGATTTCGATCAGATTGTCCTGATTCATCTCATTTCCTCGGGTCGAAGGCGTCGCGAGCGGACTCGCCGATAAATACCAGCAGGCTCAACATGATCGCCAGCACGGCGAACGCGCTCATGCCCAGCCACGGCGCCTGCAGGTTGGATTTGCCCTGGGCCACCAGCTCGCCCAATGACGGCGAGCCGGCCGGCAGGCCGAAACCCAGGAAGTCCAGGGCGGTGAGGGTGCCGATGGCGCCGGTGAGGATGAACGGCATGAACGTCATGGTCGACACCATCGCATTGGGCAGGATATGGCGGAACATGATCGCGCCGTTCTGCATGCCCAGCGCACGGGCCGCGCGCACGTATTCGAGGTTGCGCCCACGCAGGAACTCGGCACGCACCACGTCCACCAGGCTCATCCACGAGAACAGCAGCATGATGCCCAGCAGCCACCAGAAGTTGGGCTGCACGAAGCTGGCGAGAATGATCAGCAGGTACAGCACCGGCAACCCGGACCAGATTTCCAGGAACCGCTGCCCGGCCAGGTCCACCCAGCCGCCATAGAAACCCTGCAGGGCGCCGGCGATCACGCCGATGATCGAGCTGAGCACGGTCAGCGTCAGCGCGAACAGCACCGACACGCGAAACCCATAGATGACCCGCGCCAGCACATCGCGGCCCTGGTCATCGGTGCCCAGCAGGTTGACGCTCGACGGTGGCGCGGGGGCCGGTACTTTCAGGTCGTAGTTGATGCTCTGGTAGCTGAACGGGATCGGTGCCCACAGGGTCCAGGCATCCTTGGCCTTGAGCAGTTCCTGGATATACGGGCTCTTGTAGTTGGCTTCCAGGGGGAACTCGCCGCCGAAGGTGGTCTCCGGGTAGCGCTTGAGCGCCGGGAAATACCAGTCGCCGTCGAAGTGCACGGCCAGCGGCTTGTCGTTGGCGATCAATTCGGCGCCCAGGCTCAGCACAAACAGGATCAGGAACAGCCACAGCGACCACCAGCCACGCTTGTTCGCCTTGAACCGCTCGAACCGGCGGCGATTGAGGGGGGACAGGTTCATCTCAATGCTCCCGGCTGGCGAAGTCGATACGCGGATCGACCAGGGTGTAGGTGAGGTCACCGATCAGTTTCACGATCAGCCCCAGCAGGGTGAAGATAAACAGCGTACCGAACACCACCGGATAGTCGCGATTGATCGCCGCTTCAAAGCTCATCAGGCCGAGGCCGTCGAGTGAGAAGATCACTTCCACCAGCAGGGAACCGGTAAAGAAGATACCGATAAAGGCCGAGGGGAAACCGGCGATCACCAGCAGCATCGCGTTGCGAAACACATGGCCGTAGAGCACGCGGTGGTTGGTCAGGCCCTTGGCCCTGGCGGTGACCACGTACTGTTTGTTGATCTCGTCGAGAAAGCTGTTCTTGGTCAGCAGGGTCATGGTGGCGAAGTTGCCGATCACCAGGGCGGTCACGGGCAGGGCCAGGTGCCAGAAGTAATCGAGGACCTTGCCACCCCAGCTCAATTCGTCGAAGTTGTTCGACGTAAGCCCGCGCAAGGGGAACCAGTCCAGGTAACTGCCACCGGCAAACACCACGATCAGCAGGATGGCGAACAGGAACGCCGGGATCGCATAGCCGACGATGATTGCCGAGCTGGTCCACACATCGAAGTGGCTGCCGTGACGCGTGGCCTTGGCGATGCCCAGGGGAATCGACACCAGGTACATGATCAGGGTGCTCCACAACCCGAGGGAAATCGACACCGGCATCTTCTCCCTGATCAGGTCGATGACCTTGGCGTCACGGAAAAAGCTGTCGCCGAAATCCAGCCGGGCGTAGTTCTTGACCATGATCCACAAGCGTTCCGGCGCCGACTTGTCGAAGCCGTACATCTTCTCGATTTCCTTGATCAGCGCCGGGTCCAGGCCCTGGGCGCCACGGTAGCTGCTGGAGCCGGCCACCGAGACTTCGGCGCCGCCGCCGGCAATGCGGCTGGTGGCGCCGTCAAAGCCTTCGAGCTTGGCGATCATCTGTTCCACCGGGCCGCCCGGGGCGGCCTGGATGATGACGAAGTTGATCAGCAGGATCCCGAACAGCGTGGGGATGATCAGTAACAGGCGACGAACAATATAGGCCAGCATTCAATCGCCTCCGCTCGCCGCTTCGGCGCTTTGCGTGGTGTCCAGGGGAACCGCCGGTTTGACGTCGGGCTTGGCCCACCAGGTGGCGGTGCCGACGTCATAGCGCGGCGAGACTTTCGGATGGCCGAGGTGGTCCCAGTACGCCACACGGAAGGTCTTGATGTGCCAGTTGGGAATCACGTAGTAGCCAAACTGCAGCACGCGGTCCAGTGCCCTGGCGTGGGCGATCAGGCTTTTGCGCGAGTCGGCGTCGATCAGTTGTTCGACCAACTGATCGACGGCGGGGTCCTTGAGCCCCATGTAGTTGCGGCTGCCCGGTTTGTCGGCGCTGGACGACTTCCAGAACTCACGCTGCTCATTACCCGGGGAAGTCGATTGCGGAAAGCTGCCCACCAGCATGTCGAAATCCCTTGAGCGCAGGCGGTTGACGAACTGCGACACGTCGACCCGGCGAATGACCAGGTCGATACCCAGGTCGGCCAGGTTGCGCTTGAACGGCAACAGGATGCGCTCGAACTCGGTCTGGGCCAGCAGGAATTCGATGGTCACCGGTTTACCGGTGGTGTCGACCATCTTGTCATCGACGATCTTCCAGCCGGCTTCCTGCAGCAACTGGTACGCCTGGCGCTGCTGCGCGCGGATCATGCCGCTGCCGTCGGTTCTGGACGGCTCGAAAGCCTGGGTGAAGACGTCGGCGGGGATCTTGTCGCGCAGCGGTTCAAGAATGGCCAGTTCATCCGGACCGGGCAAGCCGGTGGCGGCCATTTCCGAGTTCTCGAAGTAACTGCGGGTGCGGGTGTAGGCGCCGTTGAACAACTGTTTGTTGCTCCATTCGAAATCCAGCAACAGGCTGATGGCCTTGCGCACCCGTACGTCCTGAAACATCGGTTTGCGTGTGTTGAACACGAAACCCTGCATGCCGGTGGGGTTGCCGTTGGGGATTTCTTCTTTGATCAAACGGCCCTGGGCCACCGCTGGAATGTTGTAGGCGTTGGCCCAGTTTTTTGCGCTGAACTCCAGCCAATAGTCGAACTGCCCGGCTTTCAAGGCTTCCAGGGACACCGTACTGTCGCGGTAATAATCGGTGATGCGGTTATCGAAGTTATAGAAACCCTTGGCCACCGGCAGGTCCCTGGCCCAGTAGTCCTTGACCCGCTCGTAGCGAATCATGCGCCCGGCCTTGACCTCGGCCACCTTGTACGGGCCACTGCCCAGCGGTATTTCCAGATTGCCTTTGGAAAAGTCGCGGCTGGCCCACCAGTGCTTGGGCAGCACCGGCAATTGCCCGAGGATCAGTGGCAGCTCACGGTTGTTGGTGCGCTTGAATTTGAACAGCACCCGCAGCGGGTCTTCGGCGACCACTTCATCCACGTCGGCGTAGTAGGTGCGGTAGAGCGGGGTGCCGTCCTTGATCAGGGTCTGGAAGGTGAACACCACGTCTTCGGCGCGGATCGGGTGGCCATCGTGGAAGCGTGCCTCGGGGCGCAGGTAGAAGCGCACCCAACTGTTGTCCGGGGCCTTCTCGATCTTGCCGGCCACCAGTCCGTATTCGGTAATGGGCTCGTCCAGGCTCTGCATCGCCAGCGTGTCGTAGATCAGCGGCAGATTGTCCGCGGGCACGCCTTTGCTGATATAGGGGTTGAGACTGTCGAAGCCGCCCATGGCCGATTCGCGCAAGGTACCGCCTTTGGGGGCGTCGGGGTTCACGTAGTCGAAATGCTTGAAGTCGGCGGGGTATTTGGGGGGCTCGTTATAGAGCGTCAACGCATGTTGCGGGGCGGCCTGGGCCGCGCTGCACAGCAACAGGCTGGCGAATACAGTACTGCGCAAACACATCATTGGGCTTTCTCCGAAGCTTTCAGCCACCACGCGCTCAAGCCCAGGCTGTAGGGCGGCGTGGTGACAAAGGCGAACCGGTTGCGGTACGCCAGGCGATGATAGTTGAGGTACCAGTTGGGAATGCTGTAGTGCTGCCAGAGCAACACCCGGTCCAGGGCGCGACCGGCAGCCAGCTGCTCTTCGCGGGTCTTTGCCGCGAGCAGTTGTTCGAGCAGGTGATCGACCACGGGATTGGCGATGCCCGCGTAATTCTTGCTGCCCTTGATGGTGGCCTGGCTGGAATGAAAGTACTGCCATTGTTCCAGCCCCGGGCTGAGGGTCTGGTTGAGGGTGACCAGGATCATGTCGAAGTCGAACTGATCCAGGCGCTGCTTGTACTGTGCGCGGTCAACGGTGCGCAGGCGCGCGTCGATGCCGATACTGATCAGGTTCTCGACATAGGGTTGCAGGATGCGCTCCAGGTTCGGGTTGACCAGCAGGATTTCCAGGCGCAGCGGCTGCCCGTCCTTGTTCAGCAAGCGCTGGCCGGACAGTTTCCAGCCGGCCTCGCCAAGCAGGGCCAGGGCATGGCGCAGGGTTTCACGCGGGATGCCGCGACCGTCGGTCTGCGGCAGGCTGAAGGCTTGGGTAAACAGAGTGGCCGGCAGTTGTTCGCGGTAGGGCGAGAGCATCAGCCACTCGTGACCGACCGGGACGCCCGTGGCGGAGAACTCGCTGTTGGGGTAGTAGCTCAAGGCGCGTTTGTAGGCGCTGCTGAACAGGGTGCGGTTGGTCCATTCGAAGTCGAACATCAACCCCAGGGCTTCGCGCACCCTGGTCTGGCTGAAAGCCGGTCGCCGGGTGTTGATGAACAGACCCTGGCTCTGGGTGGGAATCCGGTGGGCGATCTGCGCCTTGATGACCTCACCGCGGTTGACCGCCGGGAAGTTGTAGCCGGTGGCCCAGTTCTTGGCCTGGTGCTCGATATAAATATCGAATTCGCCCGCCTTGAAGGCTTCGAAGGCGACGTCGCTGTCGCGGTAGAACTCCACCTCGACCTTGTTGTAGTTATACAAACCCTG
Source organism: Pseudomonas sp. 37 R 15 (assembly GCF_900004865.1). Taxonomy (NCBI): domain Bacteria; kingdom Pseudomonadati; phylum Pseudomonadota; class Gammaproteobacteria; order Pseudomonadales; family Pseudomonadaceae; genus Pseudomonas; species Pseudomonas sp. 37 R 15. The sequence continues at coordinate 113,675 of NZ_CVTV01000055.1, forward strand.
GTTGACCGGCAGGTCCTTGCCCCAGTAATCCTTGACCCGCTCGAACACCAGCTGGCGACCAGGGGTGACCTTGCTGAGGCGATACGGCCCGCTGCCCAGCGGCGGTTCGAAGGTGGTGGCCTTGAAGTCGCGATTTTTCCAGTAATGCTGGGGCAGCACGGGCAACTCGCCCAGGCGCAGGATCAGCAGCGGGTTGCCGGCGCGCTTGAACACAAAGCGTATGCGATGGCGATTGAGCACATCGACCCGCGCCACTTCCTGCAGGTTGGTACGGTATTGCGGGTGGCCTTCGGTCAACAGGGTGCGATAGGAAAATGCCACGTCATCGGCGGTAATCGGCGTGCCGTCGTGGAAACGCGCCTCGTGGCGCAGGTTGAATACCACCCAGCTGCGGTCCTCGCTGTACTCCACCGATCGGGCAATCAGGCCGTAGCTGGACGTAGGTTCATCGCCGGACGGGGCGTACTGGCCGGTGCCGACCATCAGCGGTTCGTTCAGCTCATTGACGCCGTACTGCAGGAAGTTTGCGGTGGAAACCGGGCTGGTGCCCTTGAAGGTATAGGGGTTGAGGGTGTCGAACGTGCCAAAGGCCATCACCCGCAGTGTTCCGCCTTTGGGCGCTGCAGGGTTTACCCAATCGTAATGGGTGAATTTGGCCGGGTACTTGAGCGTGCCGAACTGCGCGTAACCGTGGCTCTCGGTAATCGTCGCGTTCGCCGCAAAGCTCAAGGCCAGACTTATTAGTAGAAGGAGGGGACGCTTCAAGTCAGAGATCCGATCCGGGCGGCTTGGGCTTTATGATCGGTACAGTAACAGCTTGTTCCGGATGGAAAAAGGCTGCTGAAATCACTGAGTATCCAATGTGGGAGGGGGCTTGCGCCCGATAGCGGTGTATCAGTCAATATACGGGCTGACTGACCCACCGCAATCGGGGGCAAGCCCCCTCCCACATGAGCTCCCCAGTGTTTCTGAGGCCTCAGCGCGGCCCCGAAACCACCAGCATCTGGCCGGGCTTCAACGCCTGGCCGGTACGCGGGTTCCAGCGCTTGAGGTGTTGCATCTCGACATTGAAGCGCTTGGCGACCATGTACAGCGAGTCGCCTTTCTTGACCTTGTACTGCACCGGCTTTGTTGCAGCGGCTTTGCGCGTGTCCTGCATCACCAGGGTCTGGCCGACCTTGAGCGCCTGGCCGTTGAGCTTGTTCCAGCGCTGCAGGTCATGCACATCGACCTTGTTGGCCTTGGCAATAAGCGTGAGATTGTCGCCGGTGCGCACCTTGTAGCTGCGGGTACGCCCGGCAACCGCCTTGGTCTCGACTTCGTCGAACACCGGCTTCTTCGGGCGCATGCTCAACAACTCTTCGGGCTTCATCGTCGACAGGGTGCTGGTGAGCAGTTGCGCCTTGGAGGTGGGCACCAGCAGATGCTGGGGCCCATCCAGGGTGGTGCGTTGTTTCAGGGCCGGGTTGAGCTGGAACAGCTCGTCTTCATCGATTTCCGCCAGCGCAGCGACCCGGGACAGGTCCATGCTTTGCTTGACTTCAACCACCTCGAAATACGGCGTGTTGGCGATCGGGTTCAGGTTGACGCCGTAGGCCTCAGGCGCCAGCACCACTTGGGACAGCGCCAGGAATTTGGGCACGTAGTCCTTGGTTTCCTGGGGCAGGGGCAGGTTCCAGTAGTCCGTCGGCAGGCCGAGCTTCTCGTTGCGCTCGATGGCCCGGCTGACCGTACCTTCACCCGCATTGTAGGCCGCCAGGGCCAGCAGCCAGTCGCCGTTGAACATGTCATGCAGGCGGGTCAGGTAATCCAGGGCGGCGGTAGTGGAGGCGGTGATATCGCGGCGGCCATCGTAGGCGCGGGTCTGACGCAGGTTGAAGTAGCGCCCGGTGGAGGGAATGAATTGCCACAAACCGACCGCATCGCTGCGCGAATAGGCCATTGGGTTGTAGGCACTTTCAATCACCGGCAGCAGCGCCAGTTCCAGGGGCATGTTGCGCTCTTCAAGGCGCTCGACGATGTAATGAATGTAGAGGCTGCCGCGTTCCCCGGCGTTTTCCAGGAAGGACGGGTTGCTCGCAAACCACAGGCGCTGTTGTTCGATGCGTGGGTTGACGCCGACGCCATCCTGCAATTGAAAGCCCCGACGCATGCGTTCCCAGACATCCTGGGGCACTTCGGGGCTGGGCTTCTCTGAGAGCCAGATAGGTTTTTGCTTGATCTTGGCAGCAAGATTGGGTTTGGGTTGCACGGTGGATTGTGCAGCGTAATTGGTCGATTGGCAGCCCGCCAGAGTTGCGGAGACAGCCACCGCCACGGCTTGAGCCAGGCGGGTCAATGCGTCTGAAGAAATGGAATTACGAATAGATGACGACATTGGCTGGAAGTAAGTTCCGGGCAAAAATGTCGGGCGATTCTAGAAAGCGCTTTGGTTCCGGTCAACCATTCAGAAATTTCGTATCAGATCGCTTCCGCTTAGAACTTATCTTTCCAGGCCCTCAAGCTAGCAAACACCTCGGCCCCAGAGCGGTTGTCGCGTCCATTCCGTTCGTCCGCTTTTTGTTTAACGGATGTTTCAGAGGTGCGCAGAAAAGGATTAGTACGTTTTTCAAGCGCCAGGTTGGACGGCAGCGTCATTTCGCCGCGCGCCCGCAATTGGGCGACTTGCGCCAGCCTTTGCGCGATGTCGGTGTTGTGCGGTTCCACGGCTTGGGCAAACTTGAGGTTACTTTGTGTGTATTCGTGGGTGCAGTACACCAGGGTGTCGGCGGGCAGGGCGGCCAGGCGCTCGAGTGAGGTATGCATCTGCTGCGGCGTGCCTTCGAACAGCCGACCGCAACCGGCAGCAAACAGCGTGTCGCCGCACAACAGCACGCCTTGATGGTAATACGCGATATGGCCGAGGGTGTGGCCGGGCACTGCGTACACGACGAAGTCCCAGCCAAGCACGGTGATGCGGTCGTTGTCCTGCAAGTCGACGTCCCGTGCCGGGATGTTTTCGTTCGCAGGGCCGTAGACGTTGGCGCCGGTCAGCTTTTTGAGTTGCTCGACACCACCGACATGATCATGGTGATGGTGAGTGACCAGGATGTCGCTGAGTACCCAGGCCGGGTTCTGCTCAAGCCACGCGATTACCGGCGCGGCGTCACCGGGATCGACCACGGCGCAACGTTGGGTTCGCTCATCCTGTAACAACCAGATGTAGTTATCGGTGAAGGCGGGCAGGGCACTGATCTGTATCATTCTTCGATTCGCCAAGCTGAACACATTGGTGCATCTTAGAACGTCTAGGCGAATTGGAGAATGCAATGACTGATAAAGCGTTCGCCCAGGCCGATCCTGAGTGGCTGGCTCTGATCGGTGCCGCCCGCGAATGGCTGTCCGGGCCGCTGGGGCAGTTTCTGCTGGATGAAGAACGGCGCATGCTCGACGACGAGCTGGGCCGGTTCTTTGGTGGCTATCTGGTGCATTACGGCCCCTCGGCCGAGCCGCCGCCGTGCGCACCGCAGGTACAACGCAATGTACGCCTGGGGGCGCCGTTGCCGGGCGTCGAAATCGTCTGCGAGGAGCAGGCCTGGCCATTGAGCGAACACGCCGCCGATGTGGTGGTGTTGCAGCACGGCCTGGATTTCTGCCTGTCTCCCCACGGTTTGTTGCGCGAAGCCGCGAGCAGCGTGCGCCCGGGTGGCCATTTGCTGATTGTTGGCATCAACCCCTGGAGCAGCTGGGGCCTGCGCCACGTGTTCGCCCAGGACGGTCTGCGCCAGGCGCGTTGCATCGCGCCTTCACGGGTGGGCGACTGGTTGAACCTGCTGGGCTTCGCGCTGGAGAAACGCCGCTTCGGGTGCTATCGTCCGCCGCTTGCGTCCGCCAAGTGGCAGGGCCGCCTCGCCGGCTGGGAACGCCGTGCCGGGGCCTGGCAACTGTCGGGTGGCGGCTTCTATTTATTGGTGGCGCGCAAGATCGCGGTCGGGCTGCGGCCGGTGCAGCAAGTGCGCCGCGAACCGCTCGGCAAGCTGGTACCGATGCCGCTGGCCAAGGTCAACCGCGAACAACGCCAACCGTAAAACCTCTTTTTGATTCAGGCCGAATAACCGATGACCGATAGTGTAGAGCTCTTCACCGATGGCGCCTGCAAGGGCAACCCCGGCCCCGGCGGGTGGGGCGCGTTGCTGGTGTGCAAGGGTGTGGAGAAGGAGTTGTGGGGCGGCGAAGCCAATACCACCAATAACCGTATGGAACTGATGGGCGCCATTCGCGGCCTTGAAGAGCTCAAGCGGCGCTGCAACGTCCTGCTGGTGACCGACTCGCAATATGTGATGAAGGGCATCAACGAGTGGATGGTCAACTGGAAGAAGCGCGGTTGGAAGACGGCGTCCAAGGAGCCGGTCAAGAATGCCGACCTGTGGCAATTGCTCGATGAGCAATGCAATCGCCATGACATCACCTGGAAATGGGTGCGCGGGCATATCGGCCATCCAGGCAACGAGCGCGCCGACCAACTGGCCAACCGTGGCGTGGATGAAGTGCGCGGCTACAAGCAGAGCTGATGCCGGCTGACGTGTTAACATCGCGCCCTTTGATCTACACACCGTTGAGAGCTGAACCCTGATGGCCATCCGATCCGTTGTACTCGATACCGAAACCACCGGCATGCCGGTGACCGATGGTCACCGGATCATCGAAATCGGCTGTGTCGAACTGATGGGGCGCCGTCTGACCGGTCGTCACTTCCACGTCTACCTGCAACCGGACCGCGACAGTGACGAAGGCGCGATCGGCGTCCACGGCATCACCGACGAATTCCTCAAGGGCAAGCCGCGCTTTGCCGAAGTGGCCGATGAGTTTTTCGAGTTCATCAACGGCGCCCAACTGATCATCCATAACGCGGCGTTCGACGTCGGCTTCATCAATAATGAATTTGCCTTGATGGGGCAGATGGACCGAGCGGATATTTCCCGGCACTGCTCGATCCTCGACACCTTGATGATGGCCCGCGAGCGTCACCCCGGCCAACGCAACAGCCTTGATGCCTTGTGCAAGCGTTATGGCGTCGACAACTCCGGGCGTGAACTGCACGGCGCCTTGCTCGACTCCGAGATCCTGGCTGACGTTTACCTGACCATGACCGGTGGGCAGACCAGCCTGTCGCTGGCCGGTAATGCAACCGATGGCAGCGGTTCGGCGGAAGGCTCGGGCAATCGTCCCTCGGAGATCCGTCGCCTGCCGGCTGACCGCAGGCCCACGCCTGTCATCCGTGCCAGCGAGCAGGATCTGGCCGAGCATGCCGCGCGGCTGGAAGCGATTGCCAAGGCGGCCGGCGCGCCGGCGCTGTGGACTCAGCTGACGCAACAGTAATCCTGGTTCATCGCGGTAAAACTGTGGGAGGGGCGGTGCGACGATTCGACTTGCCCGCGAAGGCGTCGGCCCAGCAGACATTGATGTTGGTTGACCCACCGCTATCGGGGGCAAGCCCCCTCCCACAGGGGATCTGCGCTCATACCCCTCCCACCGTTTACTTCCCTCGTTTTCGAAATCTTCATTCGCCACATTCGCTTCCAGCTTCTACCCTGAGTGCAAGCCCTCAGGAGTAGGAGCGCTCATGTACAAAGACCTGAAGTTTCCCGTCCTTATCGTGCACCGTGACATCAAGGCTGACACCGTTGCCGGTGACCGGGTTCGAGGCATTGCCAGGGAGTTGGAGCAGGAGGGCTTCAGTATCTTTTCTGCGGTGGATTACGCCGAAGGGCGATTGGTGGCGTCCACCCACCATGGCCTGGCGTGCATGCTGATTGCCGCAGAAGGCGCCGGGGAAAACACCCACTTGCTGCAAAACATGGTCGAGCTGATCCGCCTGGCGCGGGTGAGGGCGCCCAGCCTGCCGATCTTCGCCCTGGGCGAACAAGTCACCCTGGAAAACGCCCCGGCTGACGCCATGAGCGAACTCAACCAGCTGCGCGGCATTCTGTATCTGTTCGAAGACACCGTACCGTTTCTGGCGCGCCAGGTCGCCCGCGCTGCGCGAGCCTACCTCGATGGCCTGTTGCCGCCGTTCTTCAAGGCCCTGGTGCAACACACCGCCGACTCCAATTACTCCTGGCATACCCCGGGCCATGGCGGTGGTGTGGCGTATCGCAAAAGCCCGGTAGGGCAGGCGTTTCATCAGTTCTTCGGCGAGAACACCTTGCGTTCGGACCTGTCCGTTTCCGTCCCTGAACTGGGCTCGTTGCTCGATCACACCGGGCCGCTGGCCGAAGCCGAAGCCCGCGCCGCCCGCAACTTCGGCGCCGACCATACGTTCTTCGTGATCAACGGCACCTCCACCGCCAACAAAATTGTCTGGCACTCCATGGTGGGCCGCGACGATCTGGTATTGGTGGATCGCAATTGCCACAAGTCAGTGCTGCATTCGATCATCATGACCGGCGCGATCCCGTTGTACCTGTGCCCGGAACGCAACGAACTGGGCATCATCGGTCCCATTCCCTTGAGTGAATTCAGCCCCGAATCGATCCGCGCCAAGATCGCTGCCAGCCCGCTGACCCGTGGCCGCCCGGCGAAGGTCAAGCTGGCGGTGGTGACCAATTCCACCTACGACGGCCTGTGCTACAACGCCGAACTGATCAAGCAGCAGTTGGGCAACAGCGTAGAGGTGCTGCACTTCGATGAGGCCTGGTATGCCTACGCGGCGTTCCACGAGTTTTTCGCCGGACGCTATGGCATGGGCACGTTGCGGACACCGGACAGCCCGCTGGTGTTCACCACGCACTCCACCCACAAGTTGCTGGCGGCCTTCAGTCAGGCATCGATGATCCATGTGCAGGATGGCGGTGCGCGGCAGCTGGACCGCGACCGTTTCAACGAAGCGTTCATGATGCATATCTCCACGTCGCCGCAATACAGCATCATCGCCTCGCTGGACGTAGCGTCGGCGATGATGGAAGGCCCGGCGGGACGCTCGCTGTTGCAGGAAATGTTCGACGAGGCCCTGAGTTTCCGGCGTGCACTGGCCAATCTGCGTCAGCATATCGCCGCCGATGATTGGTGGTTTTCCATCTGGCAGCCACCCTCGGTGGCCGGTATCGATCGGGTCGCCACGGCCGACTGGCTGCTGCACCCCCAGGACGACTGGCATGGTTTTGGCGATGTGGCTGAAGATTATGTGCTGCTGGACCCGATCAAGGTCACGCTGGTGATGCCCGGCCTCAACGCCGGTGGCGCCTTGAGCGATTGCGGGATTCCGGCCGCCGTGGTCAGCAAGTTCCTCTGGGAGCGCGGCCTGGTGGTGGAGAAGACCGGGCTGTATTCTTTCCTGGTGTTGTTTTCGATGGGCATCACCAAAGGCAAATGGAGTACCTTGCTCACCGAGTTGCTGGAATTCAAGCGCAGCTATGATGCGAATGCCAGCCTGGCCAGTTGCCTGCCTTCGGTATATGCCCAGGGCCCGGTCCGTTATCAAGGCCTGGGGTTGCGCGATCTGTGCAACCAGTTGCACAGTTGTTATCGCAGCAATGCGACGGCCAGGCATCTCAAGCGCATGTACACGGTGTTGCCGCAGATCGCGATGAAGCCGGCCGACGCCTACGACCAGCTGGTGAGGGGCGAAGTGGAGGCGGTGTCCATCGATGCCTTGCCAGGACGCATCGCAGCCGTGATGCTGGTGCCCTATCCGCCGGGTATCCCGTTGATCATGCCGGGCGAGCGCTTTACCGAGTCAACGCGGTCGATCATCGATTACCTGGCGTTCGCCCGCACGTTCGACAGCAGTTTTCCCGGCTTTGTCGCTGATGTGCATGGGCTGCAACATGAAGATGACGGCAGTGGTCGTTGTTACACCGTCGATTGCATCAAAGGTTAAGGAACGTTATGCAAGCTGTCATGAACCCGAAGTATCCAGGGCTCAGTGTGCGAGTCGCCGATGAAGGCTTCGATGCTTATGTATGGGGCAATGACTTCAGTTTCGAGGTCAGTGCCTATGGCGTGCCGCAGATGGACAAACGAGTCGATCAGTGGCCGGTGGAACGCATCCTGCCGTACCGCAAGTGCTACGGCATCGACCCGGAAGAATTCGCCAGCTTTCGCAACGCGCCCGACAGTGCGATCTTCATGGCCTACCTGGATGATCGCGCCGTCGGACACGTCGTGGTCAGTACCAACTGGAACGGTTTTGCCCACGTTGACGAGTTGGCGGTGGCGCTGCCTGCGCGGCGTCACGGTGTTGCCAAGGCGCTGTTGGATGTGGCGCAATTCTGGGCACGCAAGAAAAACCTGCCGGGCATGATGCTCGAAACCCAGAACAACAACCTGGGGGCCTGCCGCCTGTATGAACGTAGCGGGTATGTAATGGGGGGAATCGATCAACTGCGCTATCGCGGGATTGACCCGCAAACCCGTGAAGTGGCGATTTTCTGGTATCGGCTGTTCAAGACCGAAGTCAGCTCGATCTGAGGCCGCATCTACTGCGGTTTCATCTCGGTGGTCAGCAGGTTGTCGGCCTTTTGCGTGACGATCTCCAGCAACGCGCTCAGGGCCGGTGACGCGGCCCCGTCGTGCAGGGTCAGCGCATACAGCTTGACACTGATCGGTGGTGAAATCGGGCAAACATCCAGCCCCGCATCCCGAGCGCCGAAGGCGGTGAACGGGTCGACAACCGCCAGGCCTTCGCCCGCTTCGACCATGCTGCGCATCATCTGGTACGTCTGCACCCGCGTCTGCACCACCGGCAGCGGGCGCAAGGCTTGCAGCTTGGCGTCCAGCAGGCGGCTCAATGGGTCCTGGCCCTCCAGGCCAATCATCGACTGTCCCGCCAGGTCCTGCAGCGCGATGTACTTCTGCCTGGGTTTGAGCCAGCCATGGGGGGCGAGCAACTGGAGTTTGCCTTGGGCCAGTACGCTGCTTTGAATGTGCGGGTGCTCCGGATCGTGCAGGCTCAGGCCCACGTCGGTTTCATGCAGCAACAGGCTGCGGACGATTTCCCGGGTCGGCTGGCTCGACAGGTTGCACGGCGTGTCCTGGAACCGTCGGCGCAGCAGGGCGATGCTGTGTGGCAACAACTGGCTTGCCAGCGGCGGGGTGCACAGCACGCGCAAGGTCGGCGCGTGATGGTGTTTCAAGCGGCTGGCCAGACGCTGTATCGGCTCCAGCGCTTCGTAAAGGGGCGCGATTTGCGTCTGCAACTCCAGGGTTTCACGGGTGGCTTGCAGGCGCCCGCGTACACTGGCAAACAGCATGAAGCCCAGCTGCAGCTCGGCATCCTTGAGGGTGGCGTCCACCTCGCCCACGGGGAGTTGCAACCACTCGGCGGCCGTGCCGAGGTGCCCGGTCTGCAAGATGGCCTGAATCACTTCGATATGACGTAAACGCATGGCCGGAGTCTATGTGCAGCGCGTTGGGGATTCAATGGCGCAGGGCTTTGTGCGCAAAAAAGACTGCGCGCGTCGCCCCGGCCTATGGCGTTGCGCCACGACCCTACTAGAATGCTGTGTCTGATCAGCAACGACCAATGCCGGTGATCCGGTACTTACAACAAAAACAGGTCTGGTCTCAAATGCCTCTACCCTCGACACTCTTCGGGGTAACGGCCAAGCAACTGCTGGTCCTGGTGACCGTGGGATGCATGGCGGCTTACTTCTTCAATAATCACGCCGAACACACACCGGAGGACCTCGCACTTGAAGCGTTTATTCGCTCCCAGGAACGGGTCGGCGAGCAGGTGGGCGCGGTGCTCGGTATCACGTTGATCAGGCAGGTGCAGGCCTATCCCGCTTATGACCGGGCGGGCTATACGCGCTCGATGTATGCGGTGGAGGGGGAAAGAGGGCAGGTGGTGGTGACGCTCAAGCAAGGCGAGCAGGGCATCGAAGTGACGCAAATCCGCAGCCCGTGAGCATCCCCAGCCCAGTCGCCTGGACTGGGCAGGTGGTGAAGGCTGAATCTTATGAGGCGAGGGTGTTCTTCGATTCGCGTACGAGGATCGTGCCCGATTGAATCAATCTGAACTCATCACCCTCCAGCTTCTCCACCCGGTCGCCAATGGCCAGCTTGTAGGTGACGGCAGGCGCCGAGCCCGCCAGGTCGCCTTGCGCCGGTTCGGATTCCTGGAACTCATGCACCGAATATACGCGGCCTTCTGCGTCTCTGGCATGAAACTGTCCGACTAGTACTGCTGCCATCTGTTTAGAACCTCTGGAGATAAACACTCGATTTGCGGTTCTGTAGACCGTCAGGGAGCGGGGTAGTTTACCTATAAGAAAAAAATACTATTCGTTTAAAATTTCAGACGTTTCCCACGCATGTGATTGCGCGCCAACTTATGCGGCATTCTCAAAACCCGCTGGTGCGCGCGCGGTGAAATCTTTATAACTACAGGCTCCTTTAGTCAGACGTCGGGAAACCTCAATGAGCAAGGTCTACACGATTGCCGTCCTGGTTGGCAGCTTGAGAAAAGACTCGATCAACCGCAAGGTCGCCTTGGCCCTGGCCGAGCTGGCGCCTGCCAACCTGAAGCTGAGTATTGTTGAAATTGGCGATTTGCCGCTCTACAACGAGGACATAGACGGGCCAGGCGCGCCGCAAGCCTACAGCACTTTCCGTCAACAGGTGAGTTCATCCGACGCGGTGCTGTTCGTAACGCCCGAATACAACCGTTCCGTGCCGGCGCCGTTGAAGAATGCCATCGATGTCGGGTCGCGCCCGTACGGGCAGAGTGCCTGGAGCGGCAAGCCCGGAGCGATCATCAGCGTATCGCCGGGCGCCATTGGTGGCTTTGGTGCCAACCATCACCTGCGCCAGTCCCTGGTGTTTCTTGATGTGTGGTGCATGCAACAGCCCGAAGCCTACCTGGGCGGAGCGGGCAGTGTGTTCGATGAGGCCGGCAAGCTGTCGGAAAAGACCAGGCCGTTCCTGCAGGCATTTATTGATGCCTTCGGCCAATGGGTCGAAAAACAACAGGGCTGAATTGAACAATGAGTCCGAATGCGGGAGGGGGCTGCCCCTCCCGCCGTTGGATCAGCGCAGCCAGTTGGTGCGCGCCAGTTCGATCACTTCATCGCCACGCCCGCTCATCACCGCTTTGAGCATGTACAGGCTGAACCCCTTGGCCTGTTCGAGTTTGATCGTCGGCGGCATCACCAACTCCTGGGTTGCCGTGACCACATCCACCAGCACCGGGCCGTTGTGGGCCAGCGCGCGGCGCAGGGCCGGCTCAAGGTCCTCGGATTGCTCCACGCGAATCCCCAGGATACCCATGGCATTGGACATGGCCGCGAAATCCGGGTTTTTCAACTCGGTGCCCGTGTCCAGGTAGCCTGCGGCCTTCATCTCCATTGCGACGAAACCCAGTGACGCGTTGTTGAACACGATCACTTTGACGGGGAGGTTCAATTGCGCCAGCGAAATGAAATCCCCCATCAACATGGTGAAACCGCCGTCGCCCGACATCGAGATCACCTGCCGACCCGGGAACGCCGCCTGCGCGCCGATGGCCTGGGGCATGGCGTTGGCCATGGAGCCATGGTTGAACGAGCCGATCAGGCGGCGCTTGCCGTTCATCTTCAGGTAGCGCGCGGCCCATACGGTCGGTGAACCGACATCGGCGGTGAAGATCGCATCATCATCGGCCAGTTCGCTAAGCAGGCGTGCCACGTATTGGGGATGGATCGGTCGATCCGCCTTGGACGGTTGCGCGAGGTCATCCAGGCCCTGGCGCGCTTTCTCGTAATGCTTCAGGGAGGTTTCAAGGAAGCTGCGATCGGTCTTGCGCGTCAGGCGCGGCAGCAACGCGCAGAGGGTCTCACTGACATCGGCGGCGATGCCCAGGTCCAGCGTCGTACGTCGGCCCAGGGCCTGCGGGTCGCGGTCAACCTGAATAATCCTGGCATCGGTCGGGTAGAACTGACGGTAAGGGAAATCGGTGCCGAGCATGACCAGCGTGTCGCAGTCGAGCATCGCGTGGTAACCGGAGCTGAAACCGATCAGGCCGGTCATGCCCACATCGAACGGGTTATCCCACTCCACATGTTCCTTGCCGCGCAGCGCGTGCACCACCGGCGCGCCGAGGGCGTCGGCCAACGCCACCACCTGGTCATGGGCACCGGCGCAACCGCTGCCGCACAGCAGCGTGACTTTTTCGCTGCTCTGGAGCATATCGCTCAAGCGCTGCAGGTCGGCCTCGGCCGGCAATGTGCGCGGAGCATGCAGCGCCGGCCACGGCTTGAGCTTGTCTTCCACCTCCAGCAGCGACACGTCTCCCGGAATCACCACCACCGCCACGCCCCGATTGAGGATCGCCGAACGCATGGCCCGATGCAGCACGTGGGGCATCTGCTCGGGGTTGCTCACCAGCTCGATAAAGTGGCTGCATTCCTTGAACAGCTCCTGAGGGTGGGTTTCCTGAAAATAATTCAGGCCGATCTCCGAGGACGGAATCTGCGCAGCAATCGCCAGTACCGGCACATGGTTGCGATGGCAGTCGAACAGACCATTGATCAGATGCAGGTTGCCCGGCCCGCAACTGCCGGCACACACGGTCAGCTCACCGGTGGCGGCGGCCTCGGCGCCGGCGGCGAACGCGGCCACTTCTTCGTGGCGCACATGCATCCACTCGATGCTGTCCATGCTGCGCAGGGCGTCGGTGAGGCCATTGAGGCTGTCGCCGGTCAGGCCCCAGATGCGCTTGATACCCGCCTGTTCAAGGGTGGTCGCCAACTGCTGGGCCAGGTTGATTTTCGCCATGAAGAACTCCAATCGTCAGTGAGGTTGAAAAACTGCTGATCAGTAGGGGACAGTTCAATCACGGCGAATGCTCCGCGTTTTATGTGAAGATTGCGTCAGGGAGGGGCTTCACCGCCGCTCCCCTGTGGTAACCGTCGAGCTTGAGCAAGGCCGCGATAGCGGTGGATCAGGCGACGAGTAGATTCGCCGATGAACCTCATCACCGCGCCCATAAAAAAGCCCTGGCATGCCAGGGCTTTTGGTGCGGCAAGACTCAGCGGCGGCGGAACAGCGGTAGCGGCTCATCCGTTGCAGCCTGGTACGTCACCGAAAAGTCCTTGAGACTCTCCAGCGCTTCGTACGGGTCTTTGTCGGCGCGCAGGGCGAAGGCGTCGAACCCGCAGCGGCGCAGGTAGAACAGCTGGTCGCGCAGCACATCGCCAATCGCGCGCAATTCGCCTCTGTAACCATAACGCTCACGCAGCAGGCGCGCATTTGAGTAGTTGCGCCCGTCGGTGAAGGCCGGGAAGTTCAGGGCGATGACCTGGAAGTGCTCGACGTCTTCACCGATCTCTTCGGCTTCTTCATCGGCGTCCAGCCACACACCCAGGCCGCCGTCGCGGGCCTTGAGGGCGTGGCCGTGTTCACGCCACAGTGCCAGCGGCACGATCAGGTCGTCGCAGTTGGAGATGCCGTCGAAGCTCGCGTCCTTGGGCAGCAGGTGCCAGGTTTCGTCGAGGACTTCGTTGTTCTTAATGATTCGCTGCATAGACGCGCTCCTTGAACAGGTCAATGCCGATGCGCTGGTAGGTGTCGATGAAACGCTCATCTTCGGTGCGCTGTTCGATGTACACGTCGATCAGCTTGCCGATCACCTCGGGCATGGCTTCCTGGGCGAAGGATGGGCCGAGGATCTTGCCCAGGCTCGCATCGCGGCTGGCGCTGCCACCCAGGGACACTTGGTAGAATTCTTCGCCTTTCTTGTCCACGCCCAGGATGCCGATATGGCCGACGTGGTGGTGGCCACAAGCGTTCATGCAACCGGAAATGTTCAGGTCCAGCTCGCCGATGTCGAACAGGTAGTCCAGGTCGTCGAAGCGGCGCTGGATGGACTCGGCAATCGGGATCGACTTGGCGTTGGCCAGGGAGCAGAAGTCGCCGCCCGGGCAGCAGATGATGTCGGTCAACAGGCCGATGTTCGGCGTAGCGAAACCGCCTTCGCGCAGTTCGCCCCACAGGGTGAACAGTTGGCTCTGCTCGACGTCCGCGAGAATGATGTTCTGCTCGTGGGAGGTGCGCAGTTGGCCGAAGCTGTAGCGCTCGGCCAGGTCGGCGACGGCGTCCAGTTGCTTGTCGGTGATATCGCCCGGCGCTACGCCGGTGGGTTTCAACGACAGGGTCACCGCCACGTAGCCTGGCTGTTTATGCGCCAGGGTGTTGCGGGTGCGCCAGCGGGCGAAACCCGGGTGTTGCTGATCGAGCGCGGACAGTTCGGCATCCTGGTTGGTCAGGGCCTTGTACTCGGGATCGACGAAATGCTTGGCGACGCGATGCACTTCGGCTTCGGTCAGCGTGGTCTGGCCGCCGCGCAGGTGTTCCATCTCGGCGTCGACTTTCTGAGCGAACACCTCGGGCGTCAGCGCTTTTACCAGAATCTTGATCCGCGCCTTGTACTTGTTGTCACGACGACCGTAGCGGTTGTAAACCCGCAGAATGGCATCGAGGTAGCTCAACAGGTCCTGCCAGGGCAGGAACTCGTTGATGAACGCGCCGACCACCGGGGTACGCCCGAGGCCGCCACCCACCAGCACGCGAAAGCCCAGCTCGCCAGCAGCGTTGTGCACCGGCTCCAGGCCGATATCATGCACTTCGATCGCCGCACGGTCCGAGGTCGAGCCATTGATGGCGATCTTGAACTTGCGTGGCAGGTAGGCGAATTCCGGGTGGAAGGTGGTCCACTGACGCACGATCTCGCACCACGGCCGCGGGTCGATCAACTCGTCGGCAGCGACGCCGGCAAACTGGTCGGTGGTCACGTTACGCAGGCAGTTACCGCTGGTCTGAATGGCGTGCATCTGCACGGTGGCCAGTTCAGCCAGGATGTCCGGCACGTCTTCCAGGGCCGGCCAGTTGAACTGTACGTTCTGGCGGGTGCTGATGTGGGCATAGCCTTTGTCGAAGTCGCGGGCAATCCTGGCCATCATCCGCGTCTGGCGCGAAGTCAGTTGGCCATAGGGCACGGCCACTCGCAGCATCGGCGCAAAGCGCTGAACATAAAGGCCATTTTGCAGGCGCAGAGGGCGGAACTCTTCTTCGCTCAGTTCACCTGCTAAGTAGCGTCGGGTCTGATCACGGAACTGCTTGACGCGGTCCTCGATGATGCGCTGATCGTATTCGTCGTATACGTACATATAGGTCCTGTTCTCGGCAAATCTGCGCGCACGGCCGCGCACTCCCAACGGAGCCGGCGCACGATACCAGTTTGCGTATATGCGCAAAAGTGATGTTTGGGTATATGTAAATAACCAAACTGACTAATGAGAACCGTTATCGCCATACCCACATTTGTCATGCGGGCAATCATGATCTTTACTGAGGTCGAGTCTTAGTGCCGTCATCTATAAAACCGACAAGAGGCGATGCAATGAGCAATTCCACCAAAGCCCGTAAACCTGACAGTACCGTGGATGCCTGGGCCATTCTGTTCCTGATCATTCTGGTGGTGGGGACCGCCGTATTCTGGGTCAGCCACCAGTAAAAACGGCTGATTGAGCCTCGATTGAATGTCGCATTGCGATTGTCCTGCGGGTCAATCCCAAGGCTCAAACCATCATGTTGAAGGTTGCGATGGCGCGTGCGTTATTCCCGGCGCGCCGCGCAGAACAGCTTGGCCCAGCCCGGCGACGTGCCGCAAGGCAATGAGCGCCCCGATTACCTGGTGCTGGTGAATGAGCGTTACACGCCTGCCAGGTGCAGCACCAGCTTGACGATGCCGAACAGCGTCAGCGCAAACACCGCCGTGAACAAAATGCCCAGTACCACGAAATGACTGGGCTTGCCGTGGGTAAAGTCGCGTGCGCGATTTTTTCCGCTCTGCACGCCAAAGGCTGCCGCCATCACGCTGTGCAGCATCTGCCAGAAGGTCGGCGGTTTGTTGTCGAGTGGATCGTCCATAACACCCTCGTCAGGAAGACTGTCCTACAGAGCATAGACGCCCCGTGTCTATGCACCACCGGCCAGGTGTTGGGCCAGTGGCTGAAAACCTGGGCGCTCTCGCGTTCTCGCGCTTACTCAGGGAGCGCCGCCTGCCTGTTCTCCGGTTCCACGGCCAGCTTGAGGAACAGGTCGTAATCCAGGGGCGGTCTGATCACGGCTTTTTCCAGGTAGATCAGCGCACGGTTGTCTGCCTGTGCCTGTTCGATCAATTCTCTACGCGTAAAGGGCTCCTCTTGCGTGGTCTTCAGGTGGCCGAAGCTGCTGTGCAATACGTCCGTATCGATGAGTGGGTAATGGAAGTGTGCGTGCCACAAGAGGGTGTCCTTGTAAGGTACTCCCGCTGCTATTTTGCTTTTGTCGCGCACGGTGTATTTGTCGATGAAGTCGCCGGTCTTCAGTGGCGCGCGACGTTCTGCCAGGTTGATATCGATAAACCCGTGCTTGAACAGATAGGCGACTTTGTAGGCTTGGGGGCGCTGCTGCAGGTAGCCCTCGGCGCACACCTGGTGGGCCAGTGTTCTCAGGTCGTTCGCCTCTTTCCTGTACGTATCTGCCAGCGCCCCGGCCTTTGGGTCCGTGCCGTGGTCGCGTTGGATTTCATCGGCCAAGGCGTCCACTCTGCTTGCCTGCTGGGTCAACATGTCGTCCCAGTCCAGCGGAGTGAGGGTTTCGCGTCGTGTGGGGTCCCGAAGTTTTCGCTGTTCGGTGCGTATCGTGTTCACAATCCCTGGCTTTTGCGCAATCACAGTGTCTGCACTGCGTTTTATCGTGTTCAGCGAACGTACCACCGCAGCTTTGGGCGGTATGACCGGCGCCGCCTGGACAACTTCCACCCAATCCCCTTCCTCGGCATGTTCGAGGTAAGTGGCGAGGGTCTGACCGGTGATCGGGTCCTTGATCTCCACAAAATTGCCGGGCATATCTGCCTGGGGCGGGCGCAAATCCCCCACCAGCGTGTGTTTGCTGCGCGTCTTGATGACTGTTCGGTTGGCGGGCTTCTTCCGGAGCGCAGAGGGCAGACGTGGTACGTCAATGAACCCTTCCTCTATGAGGATCACGTCGGCCAGATGCGCTTCAAGGTCGGCACGATCGGCAACCAGTTGTTCCAGGAACGTCGTCCGATATTCCTCACGTATGAAGCCCGAGCCCATTTCGGTCAGCGAGTTGACGGCGTTCTCCAGCCGTTCATACCGTTCAAGAACACCCTTGAGTACGTCAATTTGCTCCGCTGTCGAGTAGCCGCGGGTCGTACTTAACTCTGTATGAGCTAGCACACAGGTGATGTTTTTCGGGTCGGTGAGGTCAGTGATGAAAGGATGCTCCGCCGCTTCCCGCGAAGGGTGAGTGCGGTTGAGTATCAGCTCGGTGAGCAAAATCAGCGACTGCAGTTTGAAGGTGGTTGAAGAAATGGTTTGATCGGAGGGTTTTTCCCGCAGCAGGAGTTGGCGCAGTACCGGGTCCGCGTTCTTGAGGTAGGTTTCAATGCGTTGGGCTGGCTCGACCATGTGTTTCAGCGCTTCGAGCTGCAGCTTTTTCAAGTGGATATACGCCTCATAGGCGTCTGTGATGTTGCGGGGTAACTCGCTATTGACTCGCTCATGGAGTTCGCTATCAGTTTCGCCGTGTTCTGCGTAATAGGTGTCTGAAAGCCTCTGCGACATGACCTCGAAGACCGCTGCCCAATAGTTATAGAGCATTTTGGTGGCGTTATTGCGCGTACTTGAGTGCGTTGGATCGGTCCTGTCGGCATGCATCAGTTCGCCGGCCTTGGCTTCGATCTGTTGCATCACTGCGTAGGCCGCCTCGGCGTTTTTCTGGTTGTTTTCTATGGCAATATTCCAGGCGATCCTGGCCTGTATCGAACTGAGGCGTCGTTGTTCATGACGGGTTGCAATTCTGCTGTGCAGTTGCGGAATCTGCGCCGAGGTGCCGAGCCTCAGCCAATCCTCGTGCAGGCCCCTTAGCTGCTCGACCCACTGGTTACGGGCAAAGCTCTGTGCTCTTTCGAACGACATCGAGGACATCGCAAAAGGCAGGAACGCGGCGTTGAGCCTCTGCAGATCATTCTTCAGCGCCTTTAATTGATCGCGATGTTCGCGCTGCCATTTATCCAGTTTTTCCCTGGGCATGCCTCCCGCAAGCCTGGCCTTGCGCTCCAGTCGCCAATGCCCTTGTGCATCGCCGGCCAGCTTGAACCCGGGGCGCAGCGGGTGCTTTGGGTCGACCAGATACACCTCGGCGAAACCTGGCACCACACTGACCTGGAACAGCAGCCCGCCGAGGCTGGCGTGCCAGGTGGCGCCGATGCGATACAACCCTTTGAGCGCACCACTGGCCTCCGGCGGCGGCAAGGTTTCAGGCCAGGGCACGTGCACATCGAGTAACGCTTTGAGCAGCCTCGCGCCGGCCTGCGGGGTGGCAATCGAGCGGCTGAAGTCCAGG